>NZ_JBREBQ010000031.1:0-37818 GCF_052906625.1 Geobacillus sp. CCR
CAAGGGCTGAAGAGTCTTTATCAACGATATGAATCTCTGCGTCAGACTTAATGGAACCGCCGTATACCGAACGGTACGTACGGTGGTGTGAGAGGACGAGGGTTAGTCACCCTCTCCTACTCGATTTAGTAGATGACGCAGGCGCAGCCGACAATGATTAGCAAAATAAACAGCACAACAATCAACGCAAAGCCTCCGGAATAAGGTGCGCTCATCGTAACACCCCCTTTCGGCAAGAAGAAGCCTGTCGAGCGCTTCATCCTCATCATATGTATGGCAAGCGTGCATGTTATGGGCGGATGACTAAAGCGGAAAGAGGTTTTTTTTTCATTGGAAATATGGTATAGTTATTGTCGTGGCTGAAGAGGCGAGCATGTTGTTTCTTGGGCGCCATTCGATCTGCGCCGCTTGAAAGCGTGGGAACATTCAATCGAAAAAAGATGTAGGAGTTGTGAAGCGAATGAAAAAATGGATGATGGCCGCTGCCGTCGTTTCGCTCATGGCTTTGTCGGCCTGCAGCAACGACGGTTCGGAAGCGATTGTGGAAACGAAAAACGGCAATATTACGAAAGACGAATTTTATAATGAGATGAAAGAGCGCGTCGGCAAATCCGTCCTTCGTGATTTGATTGACGAAAAAGTGTTGAGCAAAAAATACAAGGTAACCGATGAAGAGATCGACCGCGAAATCGAACGAATCAAGGAAGCGTATGGAACGCAATATGATTTGGCCGTGCAGCAGAACGGAGAAAAAGTGATCCGCGAAATGGTCAAGCTCGATTTGCTGCGGACGAAAGCGGCCGTTGAAGACATAAAAGTGACGGAGAAAGAGCTGAAGGAGTATTATGACAACTACAAGCCGAAAATTCGCGCCAGCCATATTTTGGTCAAAGATGAAAAAACAGCAAAAGAAGTAAAGGCGAAGCTTGATAAAGGCGAGGATTTCTCCAAGTTGGCCAAAGAATACTCCCAAGATCCAGGCTCGGCGTCCAACGGCGGCGATTTAGGCTGGTTTGGCCCAGGGAAAATGGTCAAGGAGTTTGAAGAAGCCGCCTATAAGCTGAAAGTCGGCGAAGTGAGCGATCCGGTGAAAACGGATTACGGCTACCATATCATTAAAGTGACGGACAAAGAAAAGAAAAAGTCGTTCAACGAAATGAAAGACGAAATTGCGTTTGAAGTCAAACGGAACAAGCTTGATCCTGCGACGATGCAGTCAAAAGTGGACAAATTGGTGAAAGATGCCGGTGTTGAGATCAAAGACAAAGATTTGCAAGATGTGATCGAGCAGCAAGGAAAACAGTAAAAAAACGGAAGCAGAACATCCCTGCTTCCGTTTTTTTATTTGTGGGCTTGACCTTTCTGCTGTTCAACAACGGGAGATCAGCCGAGCTGCTCGCGAATGGCGGCCGCGATCGCCTGCAGGTCAGCGGGCGTATAGTCGCTTGCATGCGACTTCCAGACCGCGCCAAACCCATCCCCTTTGCCGTAGCGTGGAATGAGGTGAAGATGGTAATGGAACACCGTCTGCCCCGCTTGCTCGCCATTGTTGTTCAATAAGTTGAGCCCGACCGGGGAAAATGCTCGCCTGAGTGCATTGGCAATCGTCGGCACTGCGCGAAACAGTTGGCCGGCCGCCTCCGACGTGAGGGTGAAAATGTTTTCCGTATGTACTTTCGGGATGACAAGCGTATGCCCTTTTGTCACTTGGCTGATGTCCAAAAACGCGAGCACATGGTCGTCTTCGTACACTTTCGCCGCGGGCAATTCGCCGTTAATGATTTTGCAAAAAATGCAATCGCTCACTGTGGTCACCCTTTCCTTCCTATTTTCTTCATTTTACCATAAAAAAACCGGGATGTAATCCCGCAACGCAGGTTACATCCCGGTTGGTGAAAAGGGGAGAGGATGATTCAAGCAAATGTGCGTTTGATGAACACCCCATTTGCAGCAAAAATTGGTTCGGCGTGAGCGCTTCCTTTGTTCAACGTGACCATCCCCTTTGGACAGGCTCGTTGCTTCCCAGCAACGAATGCGATGGTCGCTTCCTAGGAACGTTTACAACGTTTTGCGGCTCACAACGGTGTCTTTGACGAACACCCCATTTCGGATGGATCGTTCATCAACTTTTTGATTCCTCATCCCCTCTTCGCTATTTATCATGCCCGGCTTGAGTGAGTTTATGCAAAAGAACGGTGTGATCTTTTTTGGTAAGCGAGGCTATAGTTTGGTACAATGGGGACAAAGGCCAGAACGGAAAGGGAGCGGACGATGACGCTTTTAGAAGTGAAGGATCTATCCGGAGGCTACACGGCGCAAAACGTGCTTGAAGACGTGACGTTTGTGGTCGACCGCGGCGAAATGGTCGCCTTGATCGGCCTAAATGGAGCCGGCAAAAGCACGACGATCAAACATATTATCGGCTTGATGGAACCGCGCCGCGGCGCGATTTCCATTAACGGCTATCGGCTTGCGGACGGGCCGGAAACGTATCGAAGGCAGTTTGCTTATATCCCGGAAACGCCGGTGTTGTATGAAGAATTGACGCTTGAGGAACATTTGCGTCTAGCAGCGATGGCGTACGGGTTGAGCGAAGCAGAGTATGAACGCCGCCTTCCGCCGCTGCTTCGCGAGTTTCGATTGGAGCGGCGGCTTTCCTCGTTTCCGGCTCATTTTTCGAAAGGAATGAAGCAAAAAGTCATGATTGTATGCGCCTTTTTGCTTGAACCGCCGCTTTATATCATCGATGAGCCGTTTCTCGGCCTCGATCCGCTTGCCATTCACGCCCTGCTTGAGCGAATGAATGAACAGAAAGCGAAGGGGGCGGGCATTTTGCTGTCGACGCACATTTTAGCGACGGCAGAGCGGTATTGCGACTCATTCGTTATTTTGCACAACGGCCGCGTCAAGGCCAAAGGGACGCTCGATGACATTCGCCGCCAGTTCGGGCTGCGGGGGGCGTCGCTTG
Source organism: Geobacillus sp. CCR (assembly GCF_052906625.1). NCBI lineage: Bacteria > Bacillati > Bacillota > Bacilli > Caryophanales > Anoxybacillaceae > Geobacillus > Geobacillus sp. CCR. The sequence continues at coordinate 2,969 of NZ_JBREBQ010000031.1, forward strand.
ATGAACTGTACGTCGAATTGACAAAGGACGATGCGCCATGATTGACGCCCGCCGTCTTTGGAAGCAGCGTTTCCAATTGGAATGGCGAAAACGGATCCGCTACTTGCGCTATATGTTCAACGACCATTTGCTCGTCGGTTTGATCATTGTGCTTGGCGGCATAGCGGTGATGTACGAGCGCTGGGCGGCGGCGCTTCCTGACTCGTTTCCGTATCCGGCTATTGCGGCGGTCGTGTTCGGCTGGGCGGCGGCCGCTGGATCGGTGCGCACCTTGTTCCGCGAGGCGGATACGGTGTTTTTATTGCCGGCGGAAGAACGGCTCGGTCCGTATATTCAGCGGGCGTTTTTCGTCTCATGGTTATGGCAGGCGTACGGCCTTTCTTTGCTTTTGCTGTTGGCGGGTCCACTGCATGCTCGCTTTTCCCCGGTGTCATGGCCGCTTTTTTTGTTCGGTCTTTTCTGCTTCAAAGGATGGAGCTTATGGGCCAGTTGGCAAGGAAGCTACATCGCCGATCCGTCTTTTCATCGCTTTGGCGCATTTACGCGTTTCATCCTAGCGGCGGTGTTCGTTTATTTGGTGCTGGTTGCGGCCCCATGGCCATTTTTTGTCGTTTTGGTCGGTTTGATGGCCGTTCTGTCCATCTGTTTGTCACGGTTGACGAGAGGGAAAACATGGAAATGGGAACGGATCATCGTGGAAGAACAGCGAGCGGCCACGGCGTTTTACCGGCTGGCCAACTTGTTTACCGACGTTCCGGAATGGCGGGAGGCGGCAAAGCGGCGGCGCTGGCTTGATTCGCTGCTCGCTTTGATTCCGTACGACAAGCGGCATGTGTTTTTTCATTTGTATGCCCGCACGTTTTTGCGCGCCGGCGGGTATGCTGGTCTGTATGTCCGTCTCACTGCGATTGGAGGCTTCATGTTGGCTGTGATCGATCACCAATACGGGCGGGCGGCCATCGCATTTTTGTTTCTTTACGCGACCGCTGTTCAATTGGCCGCGCTGCCTTCCCATCATCGCTATTCGCTATGGCCGCGGCTGTACCCGTTGCCGCAGGCGCAACCGGATGCTGCGGCGGTTCGGTTGCTTTCCATTCTGCTGATTGGGCAAAATACGGTATTCCATCTCGTACTGTTGGCTGTTTCCCCGCGCCTTCTTTGGCTCGCCACTTGGCTTGGCGGAAACATATGGGGGCTTTGGATGGCAGGGCGGTACGTGCGCCTGCAACGTGGGCAGAAAGCAGGACGCTAGTGCTGTTTGTGCTGGCGCCGGCGTTTTTCATTTTCAATGGATGGCCGAAGCTTTCACACCTTTTTTCCCGCTTCATATGCTGTAGTACACCGGCCTGGGCGCATGTCCAGCGGGTCGGGCTGGAAGTTGGGAAGAAAGGGGAATGATTCATGGGTGTAGAGCTTGTAGCGCTGCACTGGATTTACTTGCTGTTCATCGTGCTCATTATTGGGTTTATGGTCGCCCGCAAAGATACATCGCTCATTTGCATTGCCGGCATCTTTTTATTGGCGGCGGTCGCTACCCATTCGTTGAGCGCGGCGGTCAGCGGAGTGTTTAACAGCTTTATTTACGCGATTACGGAGCTATTGCCGACGATTTTAGTCATCTCTATTATTGTGGCGATGAGCAAAGTGTTGTCGGCCACCGGCATCAATGATGTCATGGTTTCGCCGTTTGTCCGTTTCATCCGTACGCCGGCTTGGGCGTATTGGACGATCGGAATTTTGATGATGATCATTTCTTGGTTTTTCTGGCCGTCTCCGGCTGTTGCTCTCATGGGGGCAGTTCTGTTGCCGGCAGCGGTCCGAGTGGGCTTGCCGGCGTTGGGAGTGGCGATGGCGATGAACTTGTTCGGGCATGGCATCGCGCTTTCCGGCGATTTTATCATCCAAGGGGCGCCGAAATTAACAGCCGATGCCGCTGGGCTGCCGGTCGGCGATGTCATCGCTGCCAGTGTGCCGCTTGTTTTTGTAATGGGGGCCGTCACAACGGTCACGGCGTTTTACTTGCTGCGCCGTGACATGAAGCGAGGGCGACTGGCAAGCGGGGAGGCGGAAATGGCTGCAACGGTCGATTCGACGCTGGAAAAAACAAGTCATTTACTGACGGGACAAACGAAAAAATGGCTTGCGCTGTTGATTCCGATTTTGTTCGCCCTTGATGTCATCGCGATGTTTTATTTGCGGTTGCAAGGCGGGGAAGCGACTGCCTTGGTTGGTGGGACAGCGATTTTCATTTTGATTCTCATCTCCGTTCTCGCCCATCGGCAAGAAAGTTTTGCGGAAGTGACAAATTACTTTATTGAAGGGTTTCAGTTCGGGTTTAAAGTGTTCGGCCCTGTTATTCCGATCGCCGCGTTTTTCTATCTTGGCGATGCGGGGTTTGTGAAAATCATCGGCGACTATTTGCCACAGGCATCGCAAGGCATCGTCAACGATTTAGGGGTTGCCTTGGCTCATGCGGTGCCGCTGAACAATGAGGTGGGGGCGGTTACGCTCACGATCGTCGGGGCGATTACTGGTCTTGACGGCTCCGGGTTTTCCGGCATCTCGCTCGCCGGTTCGATCGCTCATTTGTTTTCTGTAGCGATCGGCGGCGGAACGGCAACGTTGACGGCGCTCGGCCAAATCGCCGCCATTTGGGTCGGCGGCGGCACGCTCGTTCCGTGGGCGCTCATTCCAGCCGCAGCGATCTGCGGAGTTGACCCGTTTGAGCTGGCGCGCCGCAACCTCATTCCTGTTGCTGTCGGCTTGGTGGTTACGACCGTTGTCGCCATGTTTCTCATCTGAACAGAAAGCTGTCCCGTGCGGCCGGGGCAGCTTTTTTGCTATAATGGGCATGGACTTAAAAATCGGTCGATTTTTTGACAGTTCGCCTTCTTCTCTATACATTGGGTACGGAAAGCTGTATAGTGAAAAGGAGATAGGCAATGTTTGAAGGCAAGAAAAGGCGAAACCATTGACGGGATTGTGAGGAAAGAAAGGCGGATGGAGATGGCTAGACAGATCAATGATACATTTTTGCGCGCCTGCCGCGGCGAACAAACATCGTACGTGCCGGTTTGGTATATGCGGCAAGCCGGACGGTCGCAGCCGGAGTATCGGGCGCTGAAAGAAAAATATTCGCTGTTTGAAATTACGCATCAACCGGAGCTTTGCGCGTACGTCACCAGACTTCCCGTTGAGCAATATGGCGTCGATGCCGCCATTTTATATAAAGACATTATGACACCGCTGCCGGCCATTGGCGTGAACGTCGAGATTCAGGGCGGCATCGGGCCGGTGATCGCAAATCCGATTCGCTCGCTTCAAGACGTCGAGCGGCTTGGGGAGATTGATCCAGAACATGATGTGCCGTATGTGTTTGAAACGATTCGGCTCCTTGTCAACGAACAGTTGGATGTGCCGCTCATCGGGTTTGCCGGGGCGCCGTTTACGTTGGCGAGCTACATGATTGAAGGCGGTCCGTCAAAAAATTATCATAAGACGAAAGCGTTCATGTATGCTGAACCGAAAGCGTGGTTCGCCTTAATGGACAAGCTCGCTGAGATGACGATCCGTTATGTGCGGGCGCAAATTCGGGCAGGGGCAAGCGCTGTGCAAATTTTTGATTCTTGGGTTGGCGCCGTTAGTGCTGACGATTACCGGACGTTTATCAAGCCGGCGATGGCGCGCATTTTTGCCGCTTTGCGGGAAGAAGGGGCTCCGCTCATTATGTTTGGCGTCGGCGCCAGCCACTTAGTGCATGAGTGGAACGATTTGCCGCTTGATGTCATCGGCCTTGACTGGCGGCTGTCGATTCGCGAAGCGCGCCGCCAAGGCATTGCGAAAGCGATTCAAGGCAACTTGGATCCGGCGGTGCTTCTTGCGCCGTGGGACGTGATCGAAGAACGGGTGAAGCGCATTTTGGACGAAGGGATGGAACGGCCGGGCTACATCTTCAACTTAGGCCACGGCATTTTTCCGGATGTTCAGCCGGCGACACTGAAGCGTCTGACCGCTTTTATCCACGAATATACGTCAACGAACTAAACGAGGGGGTGGCACAATGGTGAAAAAAACAGAGGGGCTGCTCGTGATGGCGTACGGAACGCCGTACCGGGAAGATGATATTGAACGGTATTATACGCACATTCGCCATGGGCGCAAGCCGCCGCAAGAACAAATCGAGGATTTAAAAGCGCGCTACCGGGCGATCGGCGGGTTGTCGCCGCTTGCGAAAATTACGGAAGAGCAGGCGAAACGGCTCGAGGAGCGGCTGAACGAAGTGCAAGATGAAGTCGAGTTTCGCATGTATTTAGGGCTCAAACATATTGAGCCGTTCATTGAGGATGCCGTCGAGCGCATGCATGATGACGGCATCAAAGAAGCGGTTGGGATCGTCCTAGCCCCTCATTATTCCACATTCAGCATTCGCTCGTACAATGAGCGGGCGAAAGCGGCAGCAAAAAAGCTCGGCGGACCGACCATTTACACGATTGATCAATGGTATGACGAGCCGAAGTTTTTGCAATATTGGGCAGAACAAGTGCGGGCGATTTTTGCCGCCATGCCGGAACGTGAGCGGGAGCGAGCTGTGCTGATCGTATCCGCACATAGTTTGCCGGAAAAAATTATTCAAGCCGGTGACCCGTATCCAACGCAGCTCGAAGATACAGCGAAACGAATTGCTGATCAAGCCGGCGTCGCCCACTATGCCGTCGGCTGGCAAAGCGCCGGTCAGACGCCGGAACCATGGCTTGGGCCGGACGTGCAAGACTTGACGCGCCAGCTTTACGAAGAGCGCGGCTATACGTCGTTCGTTTACGCGCCGGTCGGTTTTGTCGCCGACCATTTGGAAGTGTTGTATGACAACGACATTGAGTGCAAACAGGTGACGGAAGAGATCGGCGCCCGCTATTACCGACCGGAGATGCCCAACACGAATCCATTGTTTATTGATGCATTGGCGTCGGTTGTGTTAAAGCGGTGGGCGGAAGAAGGCGATCGACATGAATGAAGGGCAACGGACGGTCGTCATCATTGGCGGCGGCATTACCGGCTTGACGGCTGCTTACTACTTGCAAAAAGCGATTCGAGAGCAACGCCTCCCACTTGCATGCAAACTTGTCGAGGCGACGCACCGGCTCGGCGGAAAAGTGCAGACGGTCGTCCGCGACGGTTTTGTCATTGAACGCGGTCCAGACTCGTTTTTGGCGCGGAAAACGAGCGCGTTTCGCCTTGTGAAGGAAGTCGGCCTTGAACATGAGATCGTTCATAACGCGACCGGAACATCGTACATTTTGGTCAACGGCAAACTCTATCCAATTCCGGGCGGAGCGGTGATGGGCATTCCGACGCGCATCGCCCCGTTTTTAACGACCGGACTGTTTTCCCCGGCCGGCAAGCTGCGGGCGGCGCTTGACTTTGTGCTGCCGCCGGTGAAAGTCGATGGTGATATGCCGCTTGGCCGCTTCTTCCGCCGCCGCCTCGGCGATGAGGTGGTGGACAATCTCATTGAACCGCTGCTTTCCGGCATTTACGCCGGCGACATTGATGAGATGAGCCTAATGGCGACGTTTCCACAGTTTTTTCAGCTTGAGCAAAAATACGGAAGCCTTGTCCGTGGAGCGAGACGAACGACGCCGAAAGAGCAAAAAGAGCGGAAAGGGGCGTTCCAGACGTTAAAAACGGGCTTGCAGTCGCTCGTTGATGAAGTGGAAAAACGGCTTGAGCCGGGCAGCGTTATCAAAGGGGTGCGTGTCGAGCGGATCGTTCGCACCGATTCGGCGTATCGGCTGCAACTGAGCACAGGAGAGGTGTGGGGGGCAGACGGCATCATCGTGACAACGCCGCATCATGTTGTGCCCGACATGTTCGCTGACTATCCGTTTTTCGCCCCGTTCCGTTCAGTGCCGCTGACGTCGGTGGCGACGGTGGCGCTCGCATTTCCGGAGGAGGCGATCCGCCAAGACATTGACGGCACCGGGTTTGTCGTTTCGCGCCGCAGCGATTACACGATGACAGCGTGCACATGGACGCATAAAAAATGGCCGCACACCGCGCCGCCTGGCAAGGCGCTCTTGCGCTGCTACGTCGGGCGCCCGGGCGATGAGGAGATCGTCGACCAACCTGATGATGAGATCGTCCGTGTTGTATTGGATGATTTAAATAAAGTGATGAATATTGCCGGCCAACCGGAGTTCGCCGTCATCTCGCGCTGGAAGCGGGCCATGCCGCAATACACGGTCGGGCACCGCGAGCGGCTGGCGAAGATTAAGGAGCAGATGGCGTCCGAGTTGCCGGGGGTGTTTTTGGCCGGCAGCTCATACGAAGGGCTCGGATTGCCGGATTGCATTGACCAAGGCGAAAAAGCGGTGCGTGACGTGCTTCTGTATTTGCAGCAAGCGCCAGTTCAACAGACGTCCGATCTGTACAGCAGCGTCCGTTAATCGACGGTTTTCCAACGCCCTGGTCCGTTCGCCGCTCACATTTGGACGTCGGTGCGGCCGCCCGCCGTTTGAAGCGAAAAGAAGCGGATGGCTGTTTGTCTCTTTTGGCTCGTGGAAGTGGTTTCCGCTGCAAAAGGGATGTGAAAAGAACGTGGGAGAAGCTTCAACGGCGCTTCTACCCATTTGCTTGGAAAGGATGAGGGAGCAGGAAGAAATTCCGTCCCCAATGCGACGGCCCTTTACATCCATGTTGTTTGATAGTATAATGGATACGGATTGACCAAATTGTTCATTTAGTCAATTTGAAGGATGAGGAGTATGGCAAGCGACCGCAAACGGCAAATCATCGAAGCGGCGGCCCAATCGTTTGCTGCCTTTGGCTACAAGGCGACGACGATGGAGCAGATCGCCAAGCTCGCCAACGTCGGCAAGGGGACGATCTATACGTTTTTTAAAAGCAAAGAGGAACTGCTTGATGAAATCGTCTCCGGATTGATTATGGAAATCAAGGCGGAAGCGGAGCTGGCGATGGACTCGTCACTGCCGTTTTCCGAAAACGTCCACCGCGCCTTGTACCGCATTTTGGAATTTCGCCAGCGCCATCAGCTGACGGCGAAGCTGCTTCAAGAAGTGCGCAATATCGGTACGGCGGCGGTGCAAGAAGTGCTTGCCAAACTGGACCGGGCAATGGTCGAGTTCATTCGGCAAAAAATTGATGCGGCGGTGGAAAAAGGGGAGATTCGTCCGTGCAATTCGGAAATTACGGCATTTTTGATGCTCAAGACGTACATCGCCTTGATCGTCGATTGGGAAAAAGATCATGAACCGTTGACAAAAGAACAAATTGCTGAATTGTTTACGCTCTATTTTTTGCAAGGATTGTCGAGATAGATGATCCTCTTTTTTTGTTGGAAATTGACCATGCGGACAATTTGGTCATCTGTACAAAGGAGGGAGCGCCATATGCTGCGAAAAGAGATGCGGGCCATCGTGCTCCGCCCGAATTTGCTTGGCATTTGTTCACTTGGATCATCAGCATAACATTTATGATGATTGTTCAATTCCTTGTCACCGTGTTTGACAACTCAGGCCGGTTTCTTGCCATTTTGCTATTGATTGCCCAGCTAGTTGGAAGCGCCGGCACGTATCCGATTGAGCTCGTTCCGGGTGCGTTGCAGTCGCTTCATCCGTGGCTGCCGATGACCCATGCGATCCGTGGGTTGCGAGCAGTCATTTCAAGCGGCGATTTCTTGGTCATGTGGAAGGAAGCTGCGATATTGCTTGCGACAGCCGCGGTCTTTGCCTTGGCGACGCTCGTGTATTTTCTCCTTCGGTATCGCCGCCGTTATGCGGTATGGACGGAAACAGCGGCTCAAACGTGATGATTGAACCATGCCGTCTCGAAGGCGTCCTAAAAAGATTGGGACGCCTTTTTGCATTGGCCAATATCGGAATCAAACAACAGATGGAATTAAAACCATTTTCTAGGACGAGGGATTGCTTTTTGCGGATGGGCCGCCATTAGAACGTTGTGTGTGATGGCGCCCCTGAGATTGGCAAAAAAAATGCCTCTTAGCTGGAGGCAGTCAAGAGAAAAGGCAGGCTGCATTGGGGAACAGCCAAACGCCGGCGGGGCAGCCGGCGAACGTGACGCAAGGGCAGCGTCCGCTCACCTATTGGCGGTAAGCGGCGCCAAGGCAATCAGAGCACGTGTTGCCGTAGCATTCATGCTGCTCGTCAATCTCTTTGCCGCAGTGCGTACATTTTTTAGGTGGCAAGTTTCTGAAAAATTCCAACACTTTCATCAACATTCCGATCCCCTCCGTTGTCTTGGTAATTTTATTGTATTATAACACATAACAAAATGTCAATAGGTGTTTTAAAACAAAAATCAACAAAGATGAAAAAATAGGCGCGGTTGTGTATGATGAAGACAAAACGAATGGAAGGAGAGAACCGAAAATGAAAGTGACGGTCATCGGCTATTGGGGAGGATTCCCTGCCGCCAATGAAGCGACATCGGCGTATTTGTTCGAGCATGATGGATTTTGCCTGCTCGTTGATTGCGGCAGCGGGGCGCTTGCCAAGCTGCAAAACTATACGGCTGTGGAAAACTTAGATGCGGTCATCATCTCCCATTATCATTACGACCATATCGCCGACATCGGCCCGCTCCAATACGCGCGTCTCATTCATAAAAATTTGGGAGCTGACCTTCCCGTCTTGCCGATTTACGGCCATGTGGAAGACGAGGCGGCGTTTTCCCGCTTGACGCACAGCGGCATTACGGAAGGAATTGCCTATGACCCGAATGGGACGCTGGCTGTCGGGCCGTTTTCGATCACATTTATGAAAACAGTCCATCCGGTGCCATGCTACGCGATGCGCATTACTGCCGGCGGCAAGACGGTTGTTTATACGGCCGATTCAAGCTATATACCGGAGTTTCTTCCGTTTGCCAAAGGAGCCGACTTGCTCATTTGCGAGTGCAACTTTTACGCTGGGCAAAACGCGGCGCCGGCTGGGCATATGACGAGCGAGGAGGCGGCGGCCATCGCGGAGGGAGCACGTGTCGGAGAATTATGGTTGACGCATTTGCCACACGTTGGCCGGCACGAGCAGCTGGTTGAGGAGGCTGGCCGGACGTTCCGCGGTGTCATCCGCCTCGCCCACACCGGCCTAATATGGGCGCAATAGGCCAAAATAAGAGAGAACAGCAAAGGAAACGCTTTCCCTTGCCCTTTGCTGTTCTTTTTTTTATAATAAATATAGTTCGAATTTTTTTACTTATAAAATGAATGGTCATTCATTCATTTTGGGGGAGGAGCGTATATGAACGTAACGACGCGGTTGGCGCAAATCGCTAAGCAGTTGCCGGACAAGGAAGCGTATGTGTTCATGAAAGAGCGGTGCACGTATCAACAATTGGACGAAGCCATTTCCCGATTTGCCGACGGGTTGGCGCGGCTTGGCGTTCGCCGAGGCGACCATATCGCCTTGTTGCTTGGCAACTCGCCGCAGTTTGTCATCGGCTTGTACGGGGCGTTGCGGCTTGGGGCGACCGTCATTCCGATCAATCCCATTTACACGCCCGAGGAAATTTCTTATATTTTGCACAACGGCGACGTCAAGGCGGTGATCGGCCTCGACTTGCTCGCTCCGTTGTTTGTGGAGGCGAAGAAGCGGCTTCCGCTGCTCGAGCATGCGATCGTTTGTGAAACGCCGGAAGGGAAGGAGAAAGGTGTTTCGCTGTCGGAAGGGATGAAATCGTTTGCAGAAGTGTTGGCGGACGGCAGCCCGGACTTTACCGGACCTGAACTGGGTGATGACGATGTCGCCGTCATTTTGTACACATCGGGGACGACCGGCAAGCCGAAAGGGGCGATGCTCACTCATAAAAACATATACAGCAATGCGCAAGATACGGCTGATTATTTAGGCATCAATGAAAACGATCGCGTCATCGCCGCGTTGCCGATGTTTCATGTCTTTTGCTTGACCGTGGCGCTCAATGCCCCGCTGATGAACGGCGGAACGGTGCTCATCATGCCAAAGTTCAGCCCAGCAAAGTTGTTTCAGCTGGCCCGAGAGGAAAAAGCGACGATTTTTGCCGGCGTGCCGACGATGTACAATTTCCTTTATCAGTACGAAGGTGGAAGCGCGGACGATTTGCGGACGCTCCGCCTTTGCATCTCAGGAGGCGCTTCAATGCCGGTCGCTTTGCTTGAAAACTTTGAGAAAAAGTTCAACGTCATCATTTCGGAAGGATATGGGCTTTCGGAGGCGTCCCCTGTCACCTGCTTTAATCCGCTCGATCGGCCGCGCAAGCCTGGTTCGATTGGAACGAACATTAAAAACGTTGAAAATAAGGTCGTCAACGAATACGGAGAAGAAGTGCCCGTCGGCGAAGTTGGCGAGCTTGTCGTTCGCGGGCCGAACGTCATGAAAGGGTACTACAAAATGCCTGAAGAGACCTCGGCCGCCTTGCGCGACGGCTGGCTGCACACCGGTGATTTGGCGCGCATGGACGAGGACGGCTATTTCTACATCGTCGACCGAAAGAAAGAGATGATTATCGTCGGCGGCTACAACGTGTATCCACGCGAAGTCGAAGAAGTGCTGTACAGCCATCCGGATGTCGTTGAAGCCGCGGTGATCGGCGTGCCGGACCCGGATTACGGAGAGGCGGTGCGGGCGTATGTCGTCGCGAAAAATCCGGAGTTGACGGAAGCAGAGCTCATTGCTTACTGCCGTGAGCGGTTGGCAAAATATAAAGTGCCGAGCGCGATTGACTTTTTGGACGAGCTGCCGAAAAATGCGACAGGAAAAATTTTGCGAAGAGCGTTAAAAGAGCGGCTCGCGTCTTCCCATGCTTGATGGTGCTGAATTTTCAGCACCTTTTCTTTTTTTTGAATAGTATATTGAAAACAAGTAGATAAATTTATATAATTTAACACATAAAAGTTTAAAAGGACTAAACTTCTCTACATAGGGGGATGGGATCATGGGCCAATCGATTCGGCGGTTCGCCGCGGTGTGTGCAGCCGGCTTGTTGTTGCTTGGCGGCTGCGGCGGCGCGAAAGAGACGGGAAGCAGCCAGGGAAGCGGCGGGAAGAGCGGGAAAGAAAAGACGTACAAAATCGGCGTGACGCAAATTGTCGAGCATCCATCGCTCGATGCGGCGCGCAAGGGATTCCAGCAGGCGTTAAAAGACAAAGGGCTGTCCGTTGAGTATGACGTGCAAATCGCCCAAGGCGACCAAAGCAACAACCAAACGATCGCCAATAATTTTGTTTCGGACGGCGTCGACTTGATTTTTGCCAACTCAACGCCAAGCGCGCAGGCGGCGCTCAATGCGACAAAAGACATTCCAATCGTGTTCACTTCGGTGACTGACCCAGTCGGCGCACAGCTTGTCCAATCAATGGAAAAACCGGGCGGCAATGTGACGGGAACGACCGATACGCACCCGGAGGCCATTCCGAAAACGGTGCAGTTTATTGACAAATATATCAAAGGCAACCGTGTCGGCATGGTATATAACGCCGGCGAACAAAACTCAGTCGCTCAAATCGAACAGGTGAAAAAGGCGATGCAAGGAACGGACTTGCAAATCGTTCCTGCATCAGTATCGACATCAGCAGAGGTGAAGCAGGCGACCGAGTCGCTCGTCGGCAAAGTCGATTGTCTGTACATCATCACCGACAACACGGTCGTCTCGGCGCTCGAGTCGGTGATCCAGGTGGCGAATGAACACGACATTCCGCTTTTTGTTGGTGAACTGGATTCCGTCAAGCGCGGCGGTTTTGCGGCGTACGGGTTCGACTATTATGACATCGGCTACGAAGCGGGGGAAATGGCGGCGCAAATTTTGCAAGACGGCAAAAAGCCAGCCGATTTGCCGGTGCAATATCCACAAAAATTGAAGCTTGTCATCAACAAAAAAGCAGCGCAAGAAATGGGCATCAAGCTCAATCCGGAATGGGATTCCATTGCGGAATATATTGAATAAGCGGCCGTCCCTCCTTCGATGAAGGAGGGGGGCCAAAAAAGTAGGGAAAAGTGCGTTTTGGCACTCAACGTGTCACATGCGCCTTTGGTGTGTTTCCGAAAAGGTAGGTGAAAAGTTGTGTGGACAGCGATGTTCAGTTCCGTCGAAGCCGGCTTGATTTACGCCGTGATGGCGCTCGGCGTCTATTTATCGTTTCGCATTTTGGATTTTCCCGATCTGACGGTTGACGGCAGCTTCGTCACCGGCGCGTCCGTCGCCGCCGTGCTGATTGTCAATGGAGCCAATCCGTTTGCCGCCTCAGCCGCGGCGCTTTTGGCCGGCTTTGCCGCCGGGGTGTTGACTGGGCTTTTGCATACGAAAGGGAAAATCAATCCACTGTTATCCGGCATTTTAATGATGATCGCTTTGTATTCGGTCAATTTGCGCATTATGGGCAAATCGAACGTTCCGCTGTTGCAGCAGGAAACGGTCATCACAAAAATCACAGCCGCCTGGCGGCAAGCCGGATTGGATGCGGCGCTCAACCGACTCGTTTCCTTCACCGGTTTTGCGCCGCGGACATGGGCGGTGCTTGTGTCAATGGCGATTGTCGCGCTAATGGTCAAAGGGCTGTTGGATTGGCTGCTGAAAACAGAAGTGGGGATCGCCTTGCGGGCAACTGGAGACAACAAGCCGATGGTGGCGAGCTTTTCCGCCAACACCGATTGGTTGATCGTGTTTGGCCTTGGGCTGTCGAACGCGCTCGTGGCGCTTTCCGGAGCGCTCGTCGCCCAGTATGGCGGATTCAGCGACGTCGGGATGGGAATCGGGATGATCGTCATTGGGCTCGCTTCCGTCATCATCGGGGAGGCGTTGTTTGGCGCCCGTTCGGTCGCACGCGCGACGTGGGCGGTCATCGGCGGCGCCATCGTCTACCGTCTTATTTTGGCGCTCGCTTTGCGCGTCGAGTTTTTGGAGACGGGCGATGTGAAATTGATTACCGCGCTCATTGTCATGCTGGCGCTCGTCGTGCCCAACACGTTGGCGGCGCAAAAAGAACGGCAGCGGAAAAAGCGGAGGGTGCGGCAGTTGGAGAGGGGGGAAACCGTTGCTGGAGCTGAAACGAATTACAAAAGTGTTTAACGAAGGAACGGCTGACGAGAAAATCGCTTTGCGCGGCATTGATCTGACGCTTGCCCCCGGCGATTTCGTCACCGTCATCGGCAGCAACGGCGCCGGCAAGTCTACGCTCATGAACATCATTTCCGGACGGCTGTCTCCTGATACCGGCGAAGTGTGGATCAACGGCTGCGATGTAACCGCGCTCAAGGAGCATGCGCGCGCCCGCTACATCGGCCGCGTCTTTCAAGACCCGATGGCCGGCACCGCCCCGCATATGACGATTGAGGAAAATTTGGCGCTCGCCTACAACCGGACGAAGCGGCGCACGTTAAGTCTTGGCGTCACGAAGCAAAAGCGCGAGTGGTTTCGGGAAACGTTGCGAACGCTTCATTTAGGGCTTGAAGACCGGCTCGCCGCCAAAGTCGGACTTCTTTCCGGCGGGGAGCGGCAGGCGCTTTCCTTGTTGATGGCGACGTTTACAAAACCGGATGTGCTGTTGCTCGATGAACATACCGCCGCCCTTGATCCGGCGCGGGCGGAGTTGGTCACGGAGTTGACGAAGCAAATTGTTGAGCAGCACCGCCTGACGACGCTCATGGTGACGCACAACATGGAGCAGGCGATTCGCCTTGGCAACCGGTTGATCATGATGGATGGCGGGCAAATCATTTTTGCCGCAGAAGGAAAGGAGAAAGAGGAGCTGACGGTCGAGCGGCTGCTTGAGGCATTCCAACGCATCCGCGGCAGCCAGTTTGCGAGCGACCGCGCCGTGCTCAGCTCATAAACGAAATGAGGTGTCCTTCTTTGGCTAGGGGACACCTCTTCTGTTCGGCCGGCCGGTCAGATATTTTGGGTTTCTCGCTGCGTCGCTTGTCGGTAGGCGGCTTGCAGCGCCTTCGTCACCGCCCCTGGCGCGCCGCTTCGGATCACCGTTTCGTCGACTTGAATAATCGGGATAATCGCTGACGTCGTGCTCGTTAAAAACAGTTCGTCCGCCTCCGCAAGGTCGTTGGTGGAAAACGCTTCTTCGACAAATGGAATGCCAAGCTCAGCGCAAAACTGCTTCACTTTCGTGCGGACGATGCCGTTTAAAATCCGTGCGGTGGCCGGATGGGTGTACACCGTTTCATTTTTGACAAGGAAAATGTTTGACGAGCTGCCTTCGGTTACGACGCCGTCGCGATGCAAAATCGCTTCAAACGCTCCGCGCTCAACCGCTTCTTGTTTAGCCAATACGTTGGGCAATAAGTTCAAGCTTTTAATGTAACAGTATTCCCAGCGGACATCTTTCGTCAAAATCGTGCGCACCCCATGTGTCATTTCCTCGGTTTTCCGCGCCATCGGCCGGATGTAGGCGTACAAGTTCGGCCGGTTTTCCGCCGGAAACGCATGGTTGCGCGGGAAGCTGCCGCGCGTCATTTGCAAATACAAAATCGCATCTTCCTGCACATCGTTGAGGCGGCGAAGCTCCTCAAGCTGTTCGATGAGCTCTTCGCAGCCAAACGGAACGGATAGGCGAATGGCGGCCGCTGAACGGTACAGCCGGTCAAGATGCTCGCGAAGCCAAACGTATATCCCGTTATATAAGCGGACGACTTCGTAGACGCCATCACCGAATTGCAAGCCGCGCTCTTCCATCGGGTACGTGACTTGTTCATAACGGAAAATGCCGCGGTCGGTTAATACATACGGTTTCACTGACATGGACGTGCACTCCTTTTCTGTTGCCATCAATCATGAATCAGTTTGATTATATCATAGATTGGCCTCTTTCTGCGTTTGTCTCGTGTTTGGCGTGAGCGGAAACAATGAATGGACGTTCGGGTTGCGAAACGAAAGGAATTTTTAGACAATAAAGTTATCAATCTAGTCAAATGGAGGGGATGAATGGATGGAAACGACATGGGCAGCCGGCAAGATGGCGCCGTTTCGCCAAGGGGTGCAAGCAGGAGTAGCGATCGCCATCGGCTATATGCCGATCGCGCTGGCGTTTGGGCTGCTCGCCAAAACAACCGGACTGACGTTCGCCGAGACTGTGCTCATGAGCATCGTCGTCTTCGCCGGCGCCTCGCAATATATCGCGTTAAGTCTGCTTACCGCTGGCACTGGGGTGTTTGAAATCGTGTTGACGACATTCATATTAAACATTCGCCATTTTTTAATGTCGGCGTCCCTTAATGAAAAGGCTGAGCCGGACGCGCTTTGGAAAAAAGCGTTGTACGCCTTTGGCATTACAGATGAAACGTTTTCGGTGGCGGCGATGAAAGAAGGAACGATCAACGCCTCGTATATGTTTGGGCTCATTGCCATGGCGTATGGCAGTTGGGTCGTCAACTCGGGCATTGGTTATGCCGCTGGGGCCGGTTTGCCGGAAAGTTTGCAAGAAAGTATGTCCATTGCCTTGTATGCCATGTTTATCGGCCTGCTCGTTCCAGCGTTGAAAAAGCAGCGGAAAATCGTCTGGCTGGCGGGGCTGTCGGCTTTATTCAACTCGATCGGCACGTTTGCTCTTCACTTGTCGAAAGGCTGGTCGATCGTTTTGGCTACATTGTTGTCGGCCATCATCGTTCAATGGCTGACGAAGGAAGGGGGAAACGGCGGTGAATAGCACAATCGTATGGATGATCATCGGCATGGGGGTCGTGACGTATTTGCCGCGCCTGTTGCCGTTTGTGTTGCTCGGCGGCGTCGAGCTGCCGTCGTTTTGGCAAGGAGTGCTGAAAAATGTGCCGTATGCGGTGCTCGGGGCGCTCATTATTCCTGACGTTTTTTTCATCCAAGATGATTTTTGGTTCGGTGTCATCGGTTTTGCGGCGGCCGTCATCACAGCTTGGCTTGGGGCCAACGTCATGATCGTCGTGCTTGCGGCGGTTGCAGCGCTCAGCCTGTATTCGTTATTTGTTTAAAAAGGGAAGCGGACATCGCTTCCTCTTTTCCTTTTGCGACAGGTATGCAAACTTGCTGCATGGTTATGACAATTCCTCCATAATCGCCTCGTATACCTCATCGACATGAAATCGAGATGTCCCCATGCCGATTTGTTTGACGACACGACCGTTGCGGCCAAGCAAGTAGGCGAGCGTCGTGTGTACGATCATGCCGTTGCCCGGGTCGCGGTATTGAAAGTGGAAGGCGTCCGCTACTTTTTTCGTGTCCGCTTCACTGCCGCGCAAAAACACCCAACCTTGTCCGTCGCTCATGACTCCAAACGCATTGGCATATGTCTGCAGCTTTTCATTCGTATCGCGCGCCGGGTCGATCGTGATCGTGATGAATTCCACCTTGCTTCCAAATACCCCGGCTTGTTTTAGGCGATCGCGCAGTTTTGCCATTTGCGCTGTCGTATTCGGACAAACATCCGGACAGTTTGTATAAATAAACTCGACAAGCCTCACTTTCGGCGGAAGGTCGCCAAACTCGTATGATTTTCCCCATGCTGTTTCCATCGTCACGTCATTTGGAAGCCGCATCGTTGATGGCTGGTAGACAGCAAAGTACAGGATGCCGACGCTGATGCCGATGATGACAAGAGAGGCAGCTAACGTATACCATTTTTTCACCATTCATCACTCCTCAATATGATCATATCAAAAAAATTAGCGAAAAAATCGCGATGTTTATGAACAATATGCGACTATTTTCCTAATTAAAAAAAGTTTCAAAAAAAGGCTTGCACTTTCGTTTTTCTGTTATATAATAAAAACGTAAATAAAAACAATGTAATATAACAAAGAGAGATGGGGGAAGGAAAAATGGCGTCATTTGCTGAACGTGTCCGGCAATTAGAAGAAAGTTGGAAAAATGAGGAGCGCTGGAAAGGGATCGTTCGTCCGTACAGCGCTGAGGATGTCATTAAACTGCGCGGCTCGCTTGACATCGAGTATACGCTCGCTCGACGTGGGGCGGAAAAATTATGGAAGCTGCTTCATACAGAGGATTACGTCGCGGCCCTTGGCGCGCTGACCGGAAATCAGGCGGTGCAGCAAGTGAAAGCAGGCTTGAAGGCGATTTATTTAAGCGGCTGGCAAGTGGCGGCCGACGCCAACCTCGCCGGACAGATGTATCCGGACCAAAGCCTGTATCCGTCCAACAGCGTTCCGCATGTCGTCAAGCGAATCAATCAAGCGTTGCAGCGCGCGGATCAAATTCAATACTTAGAAGGCAGCGGGGACGTGGACTACTTTGTGCCGATCGTCGCTGACGCTGAGGCGGGGTTCGGAGGCCAACTGAACGTCTTTGAGCTCATGAAGGCAATGATTGAAGCCGGAGCGGCTGGCGTCCATTTTGAAGACCAGCTGTCATCGGAGAAAAAATGCGGCCATTTAGGCGGCAAAGTGCTTTTGCCGACGCAAACGGCGATTCGCAACTTGATTGCGGCGCGGTTGGCCGCCGATGTCATGGGGGTTCCGACGGTGCTCATCGCACGCACTGACGCGAACGCTGCTGACTTGATCACAAGCGACATCGACCCGCGCGATCAAGCGTTTATCACTGGAGAACGGACACCGGAAGGCTTCTATCGCACAAGAGCCGGTTTGGATCAAGCGATCGCCCGCGGGCTTGCCTATGCGCCGTATGCCGACCTCATTTGGTGTGAGACGAGCGAGCCGAATTTGGATGAGGCGCGCCGGTTTGCCGAAGCGATTCATGAAAAATTCCCAGGCAAGCTGCTGGCGTACAACTGCTCGCCGTCGTTCAACTGGAAGAAAAAATTGGACGACGAAACGATCGCCAAATTCCAGCAAGAGCTCGGCAAAATGGGATACAAGTTCCAATTTGTCACTTTGGCTGGCTTCCATGCGCTCAATTACAGCATGTTCGAACTGGCGCGCGGCTACAAAGAACGCGGCATGGCGGCGTACGCCGAGCTGCAGCAAGCGGAATTTGCCGCCGAGAAGTACGGATACACGGCGACGCGCCATCAGCGCGAAGTCGGCACGGGCTATTTCGACGAAGTCGCCCAAGTGATCTCCGGCGGCCAATCGTCAACAGTCGCTTTGAAAGGATCGACCGAAGAAGAACAGTTTACAGCCATCTAATGCCGATCACCAGCAAAGAGACGCCCGGCTTGGCCGGGCGTTTTTTGTTTGAGACGAAGAGCCTCCTTGCTTCCATCGCATAATAAGGAAAAAAATGACGCATCCTATGGAGTACAAGGAGGCGATGTAATGGAAAAGAATCAAGGCGATCTGCCGGAGCTGATGCCTGCCGAGTTTCGCGTCAGTACGGATCTTCATGTTGAGCAATGGTCGATGAATGAAGAGACGTATGCTGGCGACTCGGTCGGCGAGCATACCGCGTTGGAACAGGCGAATGAATATTTAGCGTCCAAAGAAATCGGCCAAACGTTCGAAAACTCCTAGAACACCCATGACGATTGTCATGGGTTTTTTTATTAGATTTTTTGCAAAATATAGAAAAAAATAACTACTGATGGTATGATAGGAGTAGTGAGCGAGTTGATTAAGGGAGGAGACGAACGGATGAAAGTCAATGAATTCATTGTATTGGAACAATTCATCGTAAGCCGTTATACGATGGCGGTTCTCCCATACTTTTTAAACAGCGATGTGTATGCGAAAGTCATTGAAGAGGACGGCGAATATATCATCAAACAAACGCCGATTGACATTATTAAACATAGTTGCGATTACTACGGAAGCAGCTTTCAAGGAAGGAAAGAAGGAACGAAAGCCGTCATTGGCATCACTCATAAAGCGCCGATCGCCATTGAACCGTCCAATGAAATTTACGTATTTCCAACCGCCTCTCCGCGTGACTCCCGCTGCGTTTGGCTCTCGCACATGCACGTCTATCGGTATGAGCCTGCCAAATATGAGCGGACCATCGTTTATTTCCGCAACGGAAAAAGCATATCCCTCGATGTTTCCTGCAAATCGTTCATCAACCAGTTATACCGAACGGCTCAACTTCGAACGAAATTATCCGAGCGGATGGAAGCGAGGGAGCGCAAACTCCAATACATATTTCGCATGCAGCAAGAAAAACAGAGTTAGCTGAACAAATTGATAAAAATGGTTTTTCCTAAAGATGAGTTCAAATTAGGCGCCTGGACGTGTAAAATAAAGATATAAACGGCATTTGAATGGGGAATAGACATGGATATGGAAACAATCAAACAATGGTTCACGCTCGACAGCATCCTTTCCCTGCTCGAACAATACCGCTCTTTCGGCGTGCTTCCCGGCATCGCAGCGACGTTGCTTGAGTCGTTTTTTCCCATTTTGCCCATGTTCGTCTTCGTGATGGCGAACGCAGCGGCGTTTGGACTATGGAAAGGGTTTCTGATCTCTTGGCTAGGCGCTTCACTTGGCTCGCTCATCGTGTTTTGGCTGACGCGGAAAGTGGGGCAGAAGCGTTTTTTTCACTTTGTCCGCCGCCACCCGAAAGTGCGGCAGTTTATGCATTGGATTGAGCGACACGGATTTGGTCCGCTGTTTTTGTTGTATTGCTTTCCGTTCACCCCATCGGCGCTTGTCAATATTGTTGCCGGACTGTCGCGCATCAGCCGCCAGCAGTTTGTATTGGCGGTGCTGCTAGGAAAGATGATCATGGTGTTTACCATCAGTTTTATCGGCTATGACTTGAAGGCGCTCATCCGTCAGCCGCTGCGCACGGCGATGATCGCCGCAGTCGTTCTGTTGCTTTGGTACGCCGGAAAACGGGTGGAAGCGCGATTTTCGTTGACGGAAGAACAAGGCGGCGAGGAGGGCGGGGAGTGACGAAGCAAAAAGAAAAACGAGGCCGCCGATGGCCATGGTTTGTTGCCGTTTGCGTTGTCGCCACGCTTCGGTTGTTCGTGTTCAGCAATTACGTGGTGGAAGGAAAATCGATGATGCCGACGCTAGAGAGCGGCAATTTGTTGATCGTCAATAAGCTTTCCTACGACATCGGGCCTATTCGCCGGTTCGACATTATCGTTTTTCACGCCAACAAAAAGGAAGATTACGTCAAGCGGGTTATCGGCCTGCCTGGCGATCGGATCGCGTACAAAAATGACATCTTGTATGTCAACGGAAAAAAAGTTGACGAACCGTATTTGCGCCCGTATAAACAAAAGCTGCTTGACGGCAGGCTGACCGGGGATTTTACGCTTGAGGAGGTGACCGGGAAAACACGGGTGCCTCCCGGCTGCATTTTCGTTCTTGGCGACAACCGGCTTAGCAGCTGGGACAGCCGCCATTTTGGATTTGTCAAAATCAACCAAATTGTCGGCAAGGTGGACTTTCGCTACTGGCCGTTTAAACAGTTCGCCTTTCAGTTTTAACCTTAATCTCGAAAGGAGTCTTCCGCTTCTATAACGAAGTGAAGCGAGGTTGTTCAGTCGTCCGACAGTCGCTGACATGTCGGCTGGCTCTACAAAAAGAAACAAACGTTAACGTTTCAGATTGCCTCTATATAACCCGCAGCCGAAGGGCGTTTTTTCTTCCCAAAAGCGAACATACGTGCTAAAATAAAACAAATAAAGGAAACGAATGGTGGTGGATACAATGTCGCTGCGGTTTTTGCTCGGACGGTCAGGAAGTGGGAAAACGGCTGTCTGCCTCGAAGAAATTCGCCGCCAGTTGCAAGAGGATCCAAAAGGAAGGGCGATCGTCTATCTCGTTCCGGAGCAAATGACATTTCAATGCGAATACGCGTTGATACATACCGAGGGAGTGGGCGGGATGATTCGCGCCCAAGTGTTCAGCTTCACCCGTCTCGCTTGGCGCGTGTTGCAGGAAACAGGCGGCATGACCCGGTACCATATTCATGATGTTGGTGTGCAGATGATGATCCGCAAAATTATTGAGCAACGCAAACAAGAGCTGAAACTGTTTGGCCGCGCGGCGGACAAACATGGGTTTATCGAGCAGCTGAACGAAATGATCACCGAATGCAAACGGTATTGCCTGACGCCGGGCGAACTCCGCCGACATGCCAAGGCGTTCGAGGATGGGCCAAGCCAGCCGGGCCGCCGCTTGCTCGCTGACAAGTTGAGCGATGTCGCGCTTGTGTATGAGGAACTTGAGCGGAGTCTTATCGGCCACTATCTTGATTCGGAAGATTATTTGCGCTTGCTCGCTGAGCATATTCCGCGCTCAAGTTATTTGCGGGATGCCGATATTTACATCGACGGCTTTCATCATTTTGCGCCGCAAGAATATATGATCATCGAACAGCTTCTTCGCCATTGCCGGCGCGTCACCGTTTGTTTGACGATCGACCGCCCGTATGACGACGGAATGCCGGACGAACTTCATCTCTTTTATTTGCCGGCGCAAACGTACCGCCAGCTGAGGGAGTTGGCGCTAAGCAATGACATTGCGATCGAAGAGCCGATCGTGCTTTCGGCCAACCGACGCCATGAAGACAGGGCGCTCGTTCATCTTGAGGCGCAATTTCACCGACGCCCGTTGCTTCCATATGGTGCAAAGACCGATGCCGTCCATCTTTATGAGGCGTCCAATCGCCGAGCGGAAATCGAAGCGGTCGCACGCGAAATCATCCGCCTTGTCCGCGATGAAGGGGCGCGCTATCGCGACATTGCGCTGATCATCCGCCAGACGGAGGCGTACCGCGATCTGGTGAAAACGGTGTTTTTTGATTTTGGGATCCCGTATTTTATGGATGAAAAAGAACCGATGCACCACCACCCGCTCATTGAACTCGTGCGCGCTGCCTTAGAGACGGTCGTGACGCGTTGGCGATATGAAGCGGTGTTTCGGGCGGTGAAAACGGATTTGCTTTTTCCAACGGACGGCGATCTGCACATGTGGCGCGAGGCGGCCGACAAGCTCGAAAACTATGTGCTTGCTTACGGAATCAAAGGGGATAAGTGGACAAACAATGAGCGCTGGGCGTATCGGCGCTATCAGGCGCTTGACGGTTTGAACGTACCACAAACGGACGAAGAGCGGCAGTTTGAGGACATGCTCAATGAATGGCGCGAGGCGTTGGCCGCTCCGCTTCGCCGGTTGGAGCGCCGTCTGCGCCGGGCGGAGGACGGACGCGGGTTTTGTATGGCATTATATCTGTTTTTGGAAGAATTGCAGATTCCAAAAAAACTAGAGAAAATGAGCGCACAAGCGGAAGCGGACGGCCGCCTCGTTGAAGCGCGCCAGCATGAACAGGCGTGGAACGCCGTCGTCGATTTGCTTGACCAATATGTAGAAATGCTCGGGACAGAATCACTGCCGCTCGCTGAGTTTGTCAAGATTATCGAGGCTGGGCTCGATCGGTTGGAGTTCTCCCTTGTGCCGCCGGCGATGGACCAGGTGATCGTCGCTCAGCTTGATCGCTCTCGTTTAATTGACATCAAGTATGCGTTCGTCATCGGCGCCAACGATGGCGTTATTCCAGCAAAAGTGAAGGAAGACGGGCTGATGGCGGAAGTGGAGCGCGAGCAGCTGCGTGAGTTGGGAGTGGCGCTCGCCCCAGGGGGGCGGGAGCAGCTGTTTTATGACCCGTTTTTTGTCTACTTGGCACTTGTTTGTCCGAGCCGGCGGCTGTATGTTACATATCCGCTTGCTGATGGGGAAGGGAAAGCGTTGATGCCGTCGCCGCTCATCAAGCAGCTTACGGAACTGTTTCCGCATGCGCCGGTGCATCTGTGCGGCAACGACCCGTTCGACGCCCCGGCAGAAAAAGCAGAGGCGTTCGTGACCGCGCCGCGGGCGACGCAAACGTATTTGATCAGCCAGCTCCGAGCGTGGAAGCGCAACTACGGCATCGATCCGCTTTGGTGGGATGTGTATAACACGTTCATCGGCCATCGGGACTGGAAGGAGCAGGTGCGGCATGCCGTCTCCGCGCTCTTTTATACAAACGGAGCGACGCCGCTCAAAAAACAGTGGAGCCAGCGGCTGTACGGCAAAAAAATTCAGGCGAGCGTCTCGCGCATGGAGCAGTTTCAAAAATGCCCGTACGCCCATTTCGCATCGCACGGGCTGCGGTTGAAAGAGCGCAACGTTTTCCGACTTGAGGCGCCGGATGTTGGGCAATTGTTCCATGCCGCCATCAAGCAAATCGCCGACCGGCTGCGCGAACAGCATCTTGATTGGCGCGAACTGTCAAGACCAGACTGTGAACGGCTGTCGGCCGAAGCGGTCGAGCGAATCGCCCCGCTCATCCAGCAGCAAGTGCTCTCAAGCTCTCATCGCTATGAATATATGAAACGAAAATTGAAACACGTCGTTGCCCGTACAACCCATGTGTTAAGTGAGCATGCGCGGGCGAGCGGTTTCGTTCCGATCGGACTTGAGCTGTCATTCGGCCCCAATGGCGACCTGCCGCCGCTTCGGTTTCGACTGCCCGACGGAACAGTGATGGAGCTTGTTGGGCGGATCGACCGCGTCGATAAGGCGGAAAGCAGCCAAGGAGTGCTTCTTCGCATTATCGATTACAAATCGAGCGCGAAAACGCTCGATTTGACGGAAGTATATTACGGCTTGGCGCTGCAAATGCTCACCTACCTGGACATCGTGCTGACGTATGCCGAACAGCTCGTCGGACAGCCGGCCTTGCCAGCCGGGGTGCTTTATTTTCACATCCACAATCCGATCGTTCAAGCGAAGCAATGGGTGGATGATGAGGTGGAAATGGCGAAAAAGTTGCTTGAACCGTTTCGGATGCGCGGGCTGTTGCTCGCTGACGTCGAGGCGATCCGGTTGATGGACGGCCGAACGGAAGACGGACAATGGTCGCTGATTGTGCCCGCTCAGCTTACGAAAAGCGGGTCGATCCATTCGCGTTCGTCGGTGGCGAGTCCATCCGACTTTGCCGCGCTCCGCCAGCATGTCCGCCGTTTGTTCATCGACATCGGCGGGCAAATCGCCGACGGCGTCGTGTCGATCGCCCCGTACAAGTTGAAAGATAAAACAGCGTGCGAGTTTTGCGTTTTCAAACCGGTCTGCCAATTTGATGAGGCACTCTCCGGCAACGAATACCGGAAGCTTGCCCCGCAAACGAAGGAAGCGGTCATCGAAAAACTAGCGGAAGGGAAGGAAGGATAAATGAACGCCACGATTCGCCCGAAGCCGGCTGGGAGCCGATGGACGGATGAACAATGGAAGGCGATCGCCGCGGGCGGCCGAGACATTCTTGTCGCCGCGGCGGCCGGATCCGGGAAAACGGCCGTTCTTGTCGAGCGGATCATTCAAAAAGTGACGGCGGAAGAAGGAGCGGTCGATATCGATCGGCTGCTTGTCGTTACCTTTACCAATGCGGCAGCCGCGGAGATGAAAGCAAGAATCGGCGAGGCGCTCGAGCGGGAATTGGCCAAGCGTCCGCATTCGCTCCATTTGCGACGTCAACTCAGCCTGCTTCCCCGCGCCGCGATCTCGACGCTCCATTCCTTTTGCTTGGATGTCATTCGCAAATATTACTATTTGCTTGATTTGGATCCGTCGTTTCGCATCGCGGATGAAACGGAAATCGAGCTGTTGAAAGAGGATGTCCTTGAAGAGCTGCTTGAGGAGGAATATGGAAAGCCGGACAACGAGCGGTTTTTCGCTGTCGTGGATGCCTATACGGGCGACCGGAGCGATGCGGAGCTGCAGGAGATGATTGTCGCCCTTTATGAATTTTCCCGCTCCCATCCGGAACCAGATGAATGGTTGGCCGGTTTGACCTCGATGTATGATGTCGATGAACGAACAGATATAAAGACGCTGCCAGCAGCCCGCTATATCGCGCAACATGCTGCGATGGAGCTGGCGGCGGCCAGACGGCTGATCCGAAGGGCGCTTGAGCTTGCTGAAGAGCCGGGCGGACCGCGTCCGTACGCGGAGCGGCTGCGCGAAGATCGAGATATGATCGCTGATTTGGAAACGCGTCTTTCTGGACCGTGGGCCGAGCTGCATCGCGCGCTAAAGGCGCTGTCGTTTGGGCGGCTGCCGGCCTGCCGCGGCAAGGACTATGACGAGCGGCTGATCGACGAAGCCAAATCGCTGCGTGATCAGGCGAAAAAGAAAGTGGAGGCGCTGCGCGACAATGTGTTTTCGCTCGATCCATCCGTTTGGCTCCGCCATATGCGGGAAATGAAGCCGATCGTTGAAACGATCGCTAACCTTGTCCGCCGTTTTGCCGTCATGTTCCAAGCGGTGAAACGGGAAAAAGGAATCGTTGATTTTTCTGACTTGGAACATTATTGTTTGCATATTTTGCGGCGGCGCGATCCGGAAACGGGCGAATGGCAGCCTTCCCCCGCCGCCTTGGAATACCAGGCGCAGTTTGATGAAGTGCTTGTTGACGAGTATCAAGATACGAACCTCGTTCAAGAAGCGATTTTGCAGCTGGTGAAAAAAGGGAGCGAACGAACAGGCAATTTGTTTATGGTCGGCGACGTGAAACAGTCGATTTACCGATTCCGCCTTGCCGAGCCGATGCTGTTTTTGGACAAATACAAACGATTCACCGCAGACGGGGAAGAAGGGGGGATGAAAATCGATCTTGCGAGCAACTTCCGCAGCCGCCGCGAAGTGCTTGACGGGACGAATTTTCTGTTTGCGCAACTCATGGGGGAAACCGTCGGCGAAATGGTTTACGACGAAGCGGCGCAGTTGAAATACGGCGCTGATTACCCGGAAGGGGAGGATGCGGCGCCGGAAGTTATGATCATCAACCGGCAGCGTGCGGCGGAAGAGGACGAAGAGGAAGCGGCTGAATGGGAAGCGGCGGAGCTCGAGGCGCGGCTGATGGCGAAAAAAATCAAAGAGATCGTTTCCGCTCCGTTTTATGTATACGATCGTCCGAGCGGGCAGCCGCGGCGCGCCATGTACCGTGACATCGTCATCCTTGTCCGCTCGATGACGCATGCGCCGCAGATGATCGAGCAGCTGCAGGCGCAAGGCATCCCGGCGGCCGCGGATTTGTCATCCGGCTATTTTCAGGCGACGGAAATTTCGATCATGCTCTCACTGTTAAAAGTGATCGACAACCCGTACCAAGACATTCCGCTCGCCGCGGTGCTCCGGTCGCCGCTCTTTCGTTTTGACGAGAATGAGCTCGCCATGATTCGCCTCGCCGATCCAAAAGGCACGTTTTATGAAGCGCTCTGTTCGTTTCGGCAAAAGCCGGCGGAAACGGAAGAGGAGGCCAACGCCCAAAGGAAAGCGGCGGCTTTCTTAGAGCGGCTCGAGGGCTGGCGTACGATGGCGCGCCGCCGCTCATTAGCTGATCTCATTTGGCTGCTGTACCGCGATACGCAATTTTACGATTTTGTCGGCGCACTGCCGGGCGGCAGGCAACGGCAGGCGAACTTGCGCGCTTTGTACGACCGCGCGCGGCAGTACGAGTCGACGTCGTTTCGCGGCTTGTTTCGCTTTCTTCGCTTCATCGAGCGGCTGCAAGAGCGCGGCGACGATTTAGGGGCGGCCCGGCCGCTCGGCGAGCAGGAAGACGTCGTGCGCATCATGACGATTCACAGCAGCAAAGGATTGGAATTTCCGATCGTGTTTCTCGCCGGGCTTGCGCGTTCGTTTCATACGCGCGATTTGCATCACCCGTATTTGCTTGATAAAGAGCTGGGTTTTGCCGCCCGCTTTGTCCACCCGCGGCTGCGCATCAGTTATCCCACGCTGCCGCTGTTGGCCATCCAAACGAAAAAGCGGCTTGAACTGCTCGCTGAGGAGATGCGCATTTTGTATGTCGCGCTCACAAGGGCAAAAGAGAAGCTGTATTTGTTGGCGTCGGTCAACGATGCGGCCAAGGAGATTGAAAAATGGAAAAGCGCTGCTTCGGAACGCGGCTGGCTTCTCCCCGACGATGTGCGGGCTTCGGCCCGCTCCTACTTGGATTGGATCGGCCGGGCGCTCATCCGTCATCGTGATGGGGGGGCGCTTGCGGGAATGAAGGCGCCTGAAGAGGTCGCCTCCCACCCGTCTGTATGGCGTGTCTCCATCGTGCCGGCCGCCGATTTGCGCGGCGCAGAGGCTGCGAGGGAGGAGATGGATGGCGGCGTGCTTCTTGCCCTCGAACAAGGACGACCCGTTCCCGTAGAAGGAGGGTGGCGGAAGGAGGTCAAACGCCGCTTGTTGTGGCGGTATTCGTATGAGAAAGAAACGGCCGTGCGCGCCAAGCAATCGGTGTCAGAACTGAAAGAACATCGCGTGCTCTTTGGCGAGCAAGCGGACGAATGGCGGCCGCGACAAGGGACGGCTCCGGTGTTTTCTCGACCGCGTTTCATGCAGGAGAAAACATTGACGCCGGCCGAAAAAGGGACGGCGCTCCATATCGTCATGCGCCATCTTGATTTGCAGGCGCCGCTTGATGAATCGTCGATCCGCAGTCAGATCGTCCGCCTTGTCGAAAAAGAGCTGCTGTCGGCAGAACAAGCAGAGGTGGTCGATCCAGCGGCCATCGCTGCCTTTTTCACTGCAGATCTTGGCCGCCGCCTTTGCGCCGCCCGCGAAGTGCACCGTGAAGTGCCGTTCAGCTTGGGGCTTAAAGCGGCTGAACTGTACGGCGGCGAAGGGACGGAAAGCGGCCGGCGCGTCCTCGTGCAAGGGGTGATCGACTGCGTGTTTGTCGACGAATGCGGCTATGTGATGATTGACTATAAAACGGATGAAGTCGTCCACCGTTTTGCTGGGCAAAAGGAAGAAGCGGCTCGTTTTCTGCTCGGCCGCTACGGGACGCAAATGCGCTTGTACCGGCGGGCCATCGAGCAAATTTGGCGTGCGCCGGTGGCGGAATGCTATTTGTATTCGTTTGACGGCGGGTTTGTTGTGGCTGTTGAGTGATGCAAGGGGGGAAAGAGAGAATGCGGATTTTGCATACCGCGGACTGGCATTTTGGGAGAACGCTCGAGGGGCGGAGTCGGATGGCCGAGCAAGAGGCATTTGTTGATGAGCTTGTGGAGATTGTCAAGAAAGAACAAATCGACATCATCCTTGTGGCCGGCGACGTATTCGACTCCGTCAATCCGCCGGCGGCTGCGGAACAACTGTTTTATGAAAGCCTCGCCCGCCTGTCCGACAAAGGACGCCGCCCGGTGGCAGTCATCAGCGGCAACCACGACCACCCCGACCGGATCAGCGCTGCCCGGACGTTGATGTGTGCGCACAACATTTTTCTTTTCGGCCGCCCGCAAGCGGCTGTTTGCCGGATTGACGTTCCATCGTGCGGCGAAACGATGATGCTTGCTCCGTTGGCCTATCCGTCCGAATCGCGCCTCGCCGAGCTGTTGTCATCCGACTGTAAGGAGACGACGATGCGCGATCGGTACGATGACCGCATCCGCGCCCTATTAGCGGCGATGGCCGCCTCGTTCACGGCGGAGACCGTCAATATCGCGATGAGCCATCTTTACGTTGCTGGCGGACGTACGTCCGATTCCGAGCGGCCGATTGAAGTCGGCGGCGCTTATACGGTGGCGGCTGAGAGCCTGCCGAAAGCCGCGCAATATGTGGCGCTTGGCCATCTGCACCGGCCGCAGGATGTCAAGCAGGCAAAGACGGCCGCGCGCTATTCCGGCTCGCCGTTGGCGTACAGCTTTTCCGAAGCCGGTCAAGCCAAATCGGTCACGGTCGTTGACGTGCATCCAGGCGGGGCGGCCAAGGTGGCGGAGATACCGCTCGCTGCTGGCAAACCGCTCATCCGTTGGAAGGCGACAGAGGGGCTCGCTCAAGTATACCGCTGGTGTGAGGAAGGAAGAGACCGATCAAGCTGGATCGATTTGGAGATCCATGTGACCGAGTCGTTGACAATGGAAGAAATTGATCGGCTGCGTAAGCTTCATCCCGGATTTGTCCACATTCGCCCGGTGTTTCCCAATCGGGTGGAAGAGATGATGGAAATGAGCCGCGAGCCGCTTTCACTTGAAGAAATGTTTCACCGCTTTTACGAACGTCAGACTGGGGGACAAACGCCGGATGAAGAGCTTGTCCGCCTCTTTTTGGAGCTGGCGGCGGAAGAAGAGAAGGAAGGGGAGGGAGAATGAAGCCGATCTCGCTGACGATCGCCGGGCTTCATAGCTTTCGTGAAAAGCAGACGATTGATTTCACCGCACTGTGTGAGGGCGGTGTGTTCGGCATTTTCGGGCCGACTGGAAGCGGCAAATCAACGATTTTAGACGCCATGACGCTCGCCTTGTTCGGCAGCGTCGAGCGGGCGGCCAACCGCACGCAGGCGATCATCAACCACGCGGAGCAAGAGTTGTTTGTCTCGTTTACGTTTGAGCTGGAAAATGCGGCAGGAGCGAAACGGTATACAGTCGAACGAAGCTTAAAAAAAGTGGACGAATGGCGGACGCGCAGCGCCGTTTGCCGCCTGATCGAGCATCGGTCCGAGCCGGTCGTGCTCGCCGATAAACTATCGGAGGTGGACAAGGCGATCGAGCAATTGCTCGGCTTGACGATGGAGGATTTCACCCGGGCGGTCGTCTTGCCGCAAGGAAAATTTGCCGAGTTTTTATCGCTCAAAGGGTCGGAGCGGCGGCAAATGCTGCAGCGCCTCTTCCATCTTGAGCGGTATGGCGATCAGTTGAATAAAAAGTTGAAAGACCGGCTTGCCGCCGCTGAGCAAGAATGGGAAAAAATCGAAGCGGAAAAAGCGGGGCTCGGCGATGCTTCAAAAGCAGCGCTCGAGCAGGCAGAGGCGGATGTGCGGGAGCTCGCGGGGCTGTTTGCCAAGCGAAAAAAAGAGCTTGAGGAAGTCGAAGCAGATGTGGAACGAACAAAACAACGATGGGCGTGGCAGCAAGAAAAAGAAGCGGTCGAACAAGAGCTCGCCGCGCTGCGCCAACATGAATCCGTCATCCGCGAGCTTGAGGCGAAAAAGGAGCGCGCCGAGCAAGCAGAGCGCATATGGCCGTATTGGGAGCAGTGCGAGCAGGCATGTCGCTTGCGGGCAGAGGCGTTTCGTCGGTATGAAGGACTGGCGCGTCGGTTAGAGGAAGCCCAATTGAGCTATGAAGAAGCGGCGCGGCGTTATGAACGGGCGCGCCAAGAAAAGGCGCAGCGCGAACCGGAATTGCTCGTCCAGATGGAACGGTTGCGGCAGGCGGCGCAGCTTGAGCAGCAAATGGAAGTGCTTGGACAGGAGCTCGCAGCTCTTAGTGAAGAGAGGAAGCGACTCATTGCCCAGGAGAAGGCAGCTGCACGCCGGTTTGAAGAGGCGTCGGTCTGGTATGAGCGCGGCGCGAAGCGGCAGCAGGAGTTGAAAGAAGAACTGAAACAGCATGAAGAGGCGCTGGATGGAAAAGATGAGGCAGAGCGGGCGTACAGGCAGAAGCAGCATATTGAGCAAGCGGCGTCAGCCATCGCTCGCGTCGATGCCCAACTTCAGCAAAAGGAGGCCGTTTGGCGTCGGGCGAAAGAGGAAAAGTTGGAGCGGGAACGCCGATCAGCCGCTGTCGGCTCCCGGCTTCAAGAGCTGTTCCGGCGTGTGGAGCGGACGTATCGTTTCGTCTGCTGGCGGCAGCAGGATGCTGAAAAACAATTGTATACTTTGCAGAAAACCATGGAGGCGGAGCGACAGCGAGCCGAAGAAGCGCGGACGGCGCAACTCGCCTCCGCCTTGGCTGAGCGGCTCCGTCCCGGCGAGCCGTGTCCAGTGTGCGGATCGCGCGAGCATCCGCATCCGGCCGCCGCACCGCACGATGTCCAACTTGAGCGTCTGTCCGAGCTTGAGGCAGAGCGGCAGCGGTATGAACAAGATTGGCAAACGATCATTTCGTTCAAGGCGCAGCTCGAGCAGCTTGCCGAGCTGGCGGTAGGCCATGAAGCGCCGCTTGTGTTTGCCGAAAGCCGCTCGGTGGAGGAGGCCGTCGACCTCACTGTGGAAGTGCGGGCGCTTGCGCAAGATGTCATTGAATTGAAAGAAGCGGTCTACCGGGTGCTTGCCCAATGGAATGAAGCCGAGTCAGCGCGGCGCGAAGCGGAGAAAGCGTGCCAATGGATAGCGGCGGACATCGAAGCGCTGCAAGTTGAAAAGCAGCGGCTGGAGGAAGAGCGGCGGCAACTTGAACAGCAATGGCGGCAGATGTATCCTTTCCTTTCGCTTGAGACGATCGATGCGGTGTATGAACAGCTGCGTGAACGGGAAAACGTGCGGCGCGACGTGCAAAAACGGCTGGAGGACAGCGTGCTGTTTTTAGAGGAAAAACAGAGGGCGAAAGAGGAAGCGGCCAAAGAGCGGAGCCGGCTTGAGACGGAGCGGGTGCGTCTTGACTCGCTGATTAGCGCCAAACAGCAGCAATGGAACGAATATGAGCGGCAACGGGGCGAGAAGGCGGGGGAAGGTCCTGCGGCCGTGCAGCTTCAGAAGGCGGAGGCCGAATGGCGCCAGCTGCAAAACGGCGAGCAACAGGCGTATGAGGCTTGGCAGCGAGCCCAGCGGGAATATCAAATGCTTGAAAGCGAAACAAAAGCAGCCAAGCAGGCGTGGGAAGAAGGCGTCCGCCGCGAAGAAGAGGCGCTCGCTCGCTGGCGCGGCGCGCTTTTGGACACCATGTTTGCCGATGTCGAACAAGTCAAGCAAGCGAAGGCGGAAAAAGCGCAGCGAGATGAATGGGATGAGGCAATCCGCCGCTATTGGCGCCAAATCGAGCAAGCCGAACATCGCCTCGCCCAGCTGGCCGCCGCCATCGGGGGGGCGGCGGTGAGCGCTGAACAATGGGAGACGATGCAGCGTGTATACGCCGAGTTGAAGGAGCAAGTGGAGGCGATGACGCAGCAGCTTGGGGCAGCTCAAGCGAAGGTAGAAGAGTTGAGAAAAAAACATAGCCGCTTTGTTGAACTGGAGGAGAAGCAGGCGGAGCTCAGCCGGCGCATCGAGCGGTATAAACAGCTGCAGGCGCTGCTTCGCGGCAACAGCTTTGTCGAATTTATGGCTGAAGAGCAGCTCGAGCAAGTAACCGCCATGGCTTCGGAACGGCTGCAGCGGCTGACACGGCACCGGTATTCGCTCGAATTGGATTCGCAAGGCGGGTTTCTGATCCGCGATGATGCCAATGGCGGCGTCAGACGGCCGGTATCGACGCTCTCGGGTGGGGAGACATTTTTGACGTCACTGTCGTTGGCGTTGGCGTTATCGGCGCAAATTCAGCTGCGCGGCGAGTATCCGCTCCGCTTTTTCTTCTTGGACGAAGGGTTTGGCACCCTCGACGCTGAGCTGCTTGAGACGGTCATTTCCGCCTTGGAAAAGCTACATACCGAGCAACTAGCGGTCGGCGTCATCAGTCATGTTCAAGAAATTCGCAACCGTCTGCCGCGACGGCTCATCGTCGAACCGGCTGAACCGTCCGGACGTGGCACGCGCGTCTGGCTGGAAATGATTTGACACTCCGCACGCCTAAAGGCGTGGGATTCTTGGGTCGCTCACGTCCTCATCCATTTCTGGTTCGGACAACGCCCAAGTTCAGGGGTGTGTCATCACCCCATCCCATCGGGTTAGGATGTACCCCCATGGGCGGCGCACCTGTGACCAGTGCGCTAGGTTAGACGGCGAAGCCCGAAATCGCTTTGGCGATGTTGATGGCGCCATTCAAGTCGGCGTGGAGAGTGTATCCACACCTTTGGCATCGAAAGCGGATGCCGTTTCGGTTCGCTTTCTCTCGATAACCACATTTACACGTTTGGCTCGTGTAGGTTGGATTCACCCACTCAACGCGAATGCCCGCCATTTCCGCCTTATAGGCAATCATCGTTTGCAGTTGATGAAACGCCCAAGCATGAAGGCTTCGCCCCGCTTCTTTGGCCGATGTTGCCCGCTTGCGAATCCCCGTCAACTCTTCCATTCGAATCACGCCAACACCGTTGGCGAGCGCAAAATTCACGATTTGACGGCTGATTTTGTGATTTTGATCCTTCATCCAGCGGGACTCTTTACGGCCGATTTTGCGAATCATATGGAGCTTCTTGGCTTTTCCTAATCTCCTTCGCAAAGCCGCATATCGTCGGCGTACAAAGGCGCATTGGTTCCCTTTGAAAAACCACGATTTCGTTCCCACGCTGGCCACAGCGATATAGCGAAGCCCAACGTCAACGCCCATCACCTTTGTTTCGTGCCGCGGCTTCACGTCAAAGGTGATCGCGATCGCCAAGTACCATTTCTTTCTCTTTTTGTAGAGCTTGGCTGCCCCTTGTTTAGCGGTTCCATCGAGCAGCCGATTCAGCCATGCTTCTTGATAGGGGCGCGTGACGACCGGCACGCCAATTCGCTTCTCCAGTGTGGGGAAGGAAACCGTGTAGAACTCTCCTTTCTTTTCCACCTTCACGTTTTGATTGTTAAAGCAACACCATAATGTTTGAAACTTCTTTGTTTTCTGGTTTTTCTTTTGGGACTTCACTTCTCGAATCGTCTGATTCACGACAGCGGAAGGAAACCGCTGCGACGAAAACTCTTTAAATAGTTTGCTCGTCGCTTGATTCAGCTCGGGATGATTCAACAGCCAATTGGCAAACGCGGTATTCACTTCTGTCATCCGTTCATACATGCCCTGTTTCACTTTCGTTGGGTTGTGCAGCTCCAGCCTTAGTGTGATGGTCGGCATGGATTCACCTCCTTGCGACGATTACATGATACCGCTTTTTTCATCATCATTCAATAATATGAAGAAAACGGCTCGCTTTCATCCCACCCCTCAAGGAGCGGGCTTTCTCGCTCGCTGATCTGTAAATGGATAGCTCGTTGAGCTGAACGGGCTCTTGGGAAATAATGGAGGGAGGCGGTCGCAAAAGGTTGGTTTCCTTTCGATCAAGCACAATGTATGGTTTTTTAGATAGAGGTAAATAAGCAAAGGTGTCCGGATCCTTTTGGGACACCTTCTCTTTTTGGTTTCGGCAGCGTTCGGCTGATAAGGTTGATGTTGGCAAGTGAAAGGTGAGGGGATTCGTTTTCTGCAACGTTCAGTTGTTGGCGGCCACGTTTTGGTCGGATACATCTGGATCAAACGCGTTTGTAAAGCTGATCGCGTTGTTCGTCATCACAAAATCGCCGGTGTTGAACCCGCCGGATCCGGCTTGCGTTTTCGTGGCGACTTTCGGCGCGATGTACAGACAGTCGCCCATTTGGACGACAGCTCCGCTGCTGACGTTGTTGATTTTAATTGGGCCGACAAACGAAGGCATTATAAATCCCTCCCTCTTGTTGGCGCGCTCGACTCAGAGCCGGCCAGCTGGCGGATATGTTTAATTCTTGCCTCTGCCTCCGCTGTCGAGGTCGAGCCGATATGGACGATGGCGGACGAAGAAATGGCGAGCACGCGCACAGACTGAACGGAAATGACCGGGGACTCATGGAGCGTTTGGCGTGCGGCTGCCGGCGGTGGAGAAATCCAGCGCGGGATCGGCTTCGCAAAAACAGGGAATATTTGTTCTCCTTCTGGGCCAAAAAACAGTTCATATTGCCGCTGAACGGCAAAGGCGCGCGTGCGGGCGGAAATTCGCTCTGAGTCGCCGATTTGCAGTACGGAGCCAATGATCAGCGTTTCCGCATGAAATGCCTGCACTACTGACGTTCGTTTCACGGCGTATCCCCTCGGGCCGGCACAAGCGGGACGAACGGGCCGATGATAAGTGATTCAGGCGGTGTGTCAAACGCTGATGACAAGTGAATCGCATCGGCGTCGCCGATTAAAAACAGCGAGGCGCTGGCGACGGCCACGAGGCGGATGTCGCCAACATGCAGATGACGATTGATCACTGTATAATTCACGTCTATCCCTCCCTCTAGAAATGTTGATTTATCAAGGCTTTTCGGCCCCTCAGGGGTGTCCAAAAAATATTTTTCGACAAAATCCCTTACATCCTTTTTCAGTTTTGTGGATATCTTACAGACCTAGGGTGCGC
>NZ_JBREBQ010000032.1:0-29480 GCF_052906625.1 Geobacillus sp. CCR
CCGTACAGGGTCTAAGCCACCATTAAGCATAACGTCCTGTTGAACTGTTTGCGCCTATTCTTCATTATGGGAAGAAAAGGGGGATTTTCATGCCCGGGTGGAGAGCAAAAATTGCTCATGGAACTTTCCGTGAAAATGCACGCGTCTTGATGGGGCATTTTCATGCCCAGGTGAAGGGCAAAGGTTGCTCATGGATCTTTTCTGTGTCCAACGGGATCGGGGCGACGTTCATCGCCCGCGTGATGCTCCTTTACGGTTGTTTTTGCCGCTTTTCCCGCTCCTTCATTTTCTCTTCCATCCGCTTCAGCAGCTTTTCCCACGGGTTTTCCGCCGTTTTTTTCTTGCGCTTTCGTTTTTCTTCCGCCATGCTCAAGCGCCTCCTTTCGCTGCGGCCGATAAGGCGAGCAAGTCGCGCAGTTCGTCATCGGACAGTTCGGTGATCCATGCCTCGCCTTCGGTGATGATGTCGGCGAGCGCTTGTTTTTGTTCGAGCATCTCGTCGATTTTTTCTTCGATTGTCCCGACGGTGATCAATTTATGGACGTGGACGAATTTCGTCTGTCCGATGCGGTAGGCGCGGTCGGTCGCCTGGTTTTCCACCGCCGGGTTCCACCAACGGTCGAAATGGATGACGTGGTTGGCAGCTGTTAAGTTGAGCCCGGTGCCGCCTGCTTTGAGCGACAAAAGGAAAATCGGCGCTTTTTTCGCTTGGAACTCATCCACCATCCGGTCGCGCGTTTGTTTTGGGACGCCTCCGTGCAAAAACAACACCGGCTCATCAAACAAGTCGGAAAGCAGCTGTTGGATCATCTCGCCCATTCGCACGTATTGCGTGAAGATGAGGCACGATTCGTCGTTGGCGCGGATTTGCTCGATCAGTTCGATGAGCTTTTCGAGCTTGTGCGACCGTTCAACGAGCTGGCGGGGGCGGCGTTCTTTCAAATACAGCGCCGGATGGTCGCAAATTTGCTTCACACCGTTTAGCATTTGCAAAATCAAGCCGCGCCGCGCAAACGGACTGGCTTCCTTTGCCCGTTCGAGTGTGTCGTTGACGAGCTGCTCGTACAAGGCAGCCTGTTCGGCCGTGAGCGGGCAATATTCTTTTTGTTCAAGCTTATCCGGCAAGTTGAGCGCAACCGCTTCATCCGTTTTCGTCCGCCGCAAGAGAAATGGGCGGATGAGCGCCTGCAGCGCCGCTTTTTTGCGGGCATCTCCTTCTTTTTCAATCGGCCCGGCAAAGCGCCGCTCAAACTCCGCACGGCTGCCGAGATAGCCGGGGTTGAGGAAATGGAAGATGCTCCAAAGTTCGCCGAGACGGTTTTCAACCGGCGTGCCGGATAAGGCGATTTTATGTTTTCCGCTCAAGCGGCGGATGGCGCGCGCTTGTTTTGTTTGCGCGTTTTTAATGTTTTGCGCTTCATCAAGGCAAATCGCATGCCAATGAATCTGTTTTAAATCGTCTTGGTCCAAATGAGCAAGGTTGTAAGACGTAATGACGAGATCGGCCTCGCCTGCCGTTTGCACGAACGCATCGTTTTTCGCCCGGTTCGGTCCATGGTGCACGTAGACGCGCAAGTCTGGGGTGAAGCGGGCGCATTCCTTTTGCCAGTTGCCGATCACGCTTGTCGGGCAGATGAGCAACGCCGGCGTGTCCGGGCGTTCGATTTCTTTGACGTGCGCCAAATAAGCAAGCAGCTGCACCGTTTTGCCTAGCCCCATGTCATCGGCCAAGCAGGCGCCAAAGCCGAATCGGCGCAAAAAGACGAGCCAGTCGACGCCGCGCTGCTGGTACGGGCGGAGCGTGCCGCGAAACGACGGCGGCACATTCGCTTTCGGCAATCCATCCAGCTGCTGGAGCTGGCGGATGAACGCGCGGAACTGATCATGGACGTCAATGTGGATCGGGATCGATTCGTCCGTTGCCTCTTCGCGCTCCTCTGCTTCTGAAAGCAGCGTTTGCGCCACGATATCGTGGATCGGCACGCCTTCTTTTTTCGCCTTTTCCATGAGCGCCTGGGCGCGGCGGACAAGGGCGGGGTCAAGGATGAGCCATTGGCCGCGCAGGCGAATGAGGCGCCGCTTTTGTTCCGCCAAAGCGGCAAACTCCTCTTCCGTCAGCTCAATCCCGTTGGTCGCGACGCGCCAATCGAAATCAGCGAGCCGCTCAAGGCCGAACAGTGATTCGGCGTTGACGGAAGGCGACAGTTTCGCTTTGATCGACAGCTGCGCCTGGCGGATGTCGTGCCACCAGTCGGGAAGCAAGAGGCGTACGCCCGCTTCGGTGAGCTTTAAGCTGTCTTCGGACAAAAAACGCCACGCTTCTTCATTAGACAGTTCCGTCCGCAGACCCTCCCCGGCGTCAAGCCACGGCACGATCGCGCAAATGCGGCGAATGGCGCGCTGGATCGATGATTCATATGGGCGCCAGGCGCGCGGAATATCACGGGCAGAGGCGATGACGCTGTCGTCGATGGCGATGAACACCGCTTCCAGCGTCCATGCGTCGCCGTCCTCAGGCGGCTCGACGAGGCGAAGCCCGACCGTAAACGGCGGCCGGTCGCCGAGCCAGCCGATTTGTTCCAGCCAATCGTCTTCCGTTCCGGTCCATTGGCCGCTGGGGGAGGCGATCAATGGATAAGTGCGAACGATTTCGCCCCAAATGCCGCGAAGTTCCGGGTCGCGTGAGAGCCAGTCGGCGACCGCAAGCGACCGCCATGTGGCGACGAACGGATCGGGATCGTCATCCGCGCCGCGCCAGCGGGTGCGTCCTGCTTCGCTCCATGCGCCGCCTGTGCTTTTCCACAAGGAAGCATCTGGAAGGAAGCGGCGTTCCCCCAACCCATTCCAAATGTGTCTCGCCCACTCTTCCAATCGGGCGGTGAATTCATCCGCCCATTCGATGACGGAAAAGCGCGAGTGCGGACGCAACGCGAACAGAGTGAGCGCTTGCCACGGCGACAGCCGCACGATGTCGTCTTCGATATCAATCATGGTCCCGTAAAAGGTTTCTTCGTGCCAAGCCAATAAAGGCGAAACCCATGATGAGGGATGGGTGGAACCAGAGAGCTCGAAACATCGAATCTCTTCATTCCATCTGCAGGAAATCTGAATCGTCTCCAATGCCTTCATGGAAGCAGTTTTCCTTTCTTTAATTCTTCATGAAACGCGCGCAGGCGCGCCGTTTTGGCGAGCAGCTGTTCAAGATACGCTTCCCATTGATCGAATCGCTTCATCGAGCGGTAATGAGCCCGCATCGTTTTCAAGTGGCGGACCGCCCTTTGGTAGCTTGACCGGTTTTTCTCGTTGAGCAGCTTGATCACGGTCCGATGATATAACGGCATGACAAGATCCGTCCCGCGCGCTTGCAATGTTTTGAGCAGCTGCGGATGCAGCTCATCAGCGGTGATGTTCGCCCATAAGAATAGGTCCACGACTTCCCGGTAGCGTCCTTGCCGATACAAAAAGTTGGTGTACTCGTTGACGCTGTACGGAAGGCTTCGCTGCAAAAAATCTTCCCATGCGTCCGAGCGGTTTCGTTGCCGGGCGTACATTTCAAACCAGTGCGCCGCTTCGTCCAAAAAACGGCTTCGGATGGGAGCGGGTATATGCGAAAGATAAAGCGGCCAATCGTCCTTCGCTTTTTCCCAAACGGATTCAAACCGCTTGACGAGGCCGTTGGTGATGAATCGCCCGATCCATTCAATCAAAAACAAGCCTGCCTGATCGGGGAACGCGCGGTAAAGCGCCATCGCTTCGTCGTCTTCGCCAAGCAAAAAGGAAAGATGAGCCGCCGCCATAGCGGCGCGGATGTCGTCTCGGTCTTTGGCGAGCCGAAGGAGTTCGGCTCGTTCCTCTTGCCGCCATGTGGGCTTGGTGAACAGCGATTCCCACGCGGTTGTGTAAAAGTCATAGCCGAATGATGACAGCCCTCCGTCCAAAAACAGTACATCACGAACATACGGAATCGTCTGTTCAATCAACGCGTTGAGCGACCGCGGCAGCGATTGAGTAGACAATTTTTCCAAGGCGTCAAAGGCGCGGTCGGCGACATAGTTGACGTCCTGCTGCCAGGAAAACTGTCCGTAAGAGGCGAATACGACGTCGTTCCACCCTTGCGCCTCCCCGTACTGCCGAAGCTTTTCCAACAAAAAGAGGGCGGCATGAAGCTCCCGCAACGGACGGGCGCCAGCTTGCTTCCCTTCGTTTTTGCCAAGTTTCGGGAGCAGCTGGAAGGCTAAACGGTACGGCCAGTTTTGGCCGTTTTGATGGCGGGAGAAAAAGTCTTCATACTGTTTCTCGAACTGGCCCCGCCAATCTTCAAC
This sequence comes from Geobacillus sp. CCR, assembly GCF_052906625.1. Lineage (NCBI taxonomy): Bacteria > Bacillati > Bacillota > Bacilli > Caryophanales > Anoxybacillaceae > Geobacillus > Geobacillus sp. CCR. The sequence goes on from NZ_JBREBQ010000032.1 coordinate 4,323, forward strand.
CGTTTCATTGGCTGTGATCGAAAGGCCTGCCGTTTTCCCCGCGCGTTTTGGAGCAGGCGTTTTTGGTTCATGGACAGCGGATTCTTTCCACAACGCGCCGATTTGCCCTTTTTTCCAAAGGCGGAACAGCTCGCCAACGTCGAACACGTTGCCGTATATATAAAAGAACAGCGCCAAAACGTGTGGACACAGCCCTTCCGTCCCGCACGGGCAGCGATGGCGGCGGGTGACGTTGGACAAATCAAGCATGACATCATGGGGGGTGATGTCGGAAACGACCCCTTCCACTTCGTGGCTGTTGATCACCATGACGTTATAGACCAACCCGTTTCTTGATAAGTCGCGCCCTTTTTGAATGAGATTGTGGAAAATAGGAAACGGCAATTCTTTCACCAATTCTTCTGCCGCTTGCCGCAAAAGCGGTTTGGAGATCGTGGTCTGCAACATGTCGGTCCGTCCTTTCCGATCCATTCCTTATCATCCTATTATAGCATGTGACAGCGTGTCGAAAAAAGAGGGGCAATGTGACAAAACGCGTCTGTTCTCGAGCCGGCATGAAAGGACATTGCGAGCTTTTGAACGTGTACGCGTTTTGATAGAAAGAAAGCTGGTGATGGTTGAACGTCTATCGATGATGGTATAATAGGAATAGAAAAAGTCCAAATGGAAAAGAAAGCAGGTGCATCGAATATGGCGGAAACGCCGCGGAACGCGTTATGCCCGTGCGGAAGCGGGAAAAAGTACAAGCATTGTTGCGGAAAAAAAGAGGCGGTTTCGATTTCGTCATTGATTGACCGCGAGTTGATCGAATGCATGAATGATATGCGTCAGTTTGTTTTGCAGCGGTATGAGAGGGAGGCGGAAGAGCTTTTAGACCAGTTCCCGCTTGATGAGATGCCGGAGGAACTCGAGCTTGGCGTGCAGATCATGGCGGTGAACTGGATGTTGTTTTGTTGGCCGGTTGATGAAACAGGACAAACGATCTTTTCTGCTTACCGGAAAAGCCGTCATTGGGAGCGGTGGCGCCCGTCCGTTCAGGCGCACATCGAGAGGTGGGAAGGAGCCGTTCCGTCGCTTGGCGAGTTCATCGGCTATGATGACGACAATCGCCCCGTTGTCCGGGATTTGTTGACGGGAGGGGAAAAGATCGTTCATTTATTGGCTTCCCATCAATGGCCGAGCGTGATCGAAACAGGAGATGTGGTGTTCGGCTTCCTTGTGCCGTACCAAGACGTGTTCACGTGTTTCACAGCGGTGTTTCCGCTCCCGGCGTCAGGGAAAGATCGATTGCTTCGGGCGATTCAACAAGAAGGGGAGTGGAGCGGTCAGCCATCGGCTTTATGGATGCGCGATCGGTTCGTCGCTGTGCTTTCCGATGTGCTCTTGGAGTGGCTTTGGCAGTTCGCCAAACAGTTCAAATGGGATGATCCGAAACAAGCGGCCGTCATTCGCGAGCTCGATGAAAACGAGCCGGAGGCGCCAGCGGCGCTGCTCAATCAAGCGTTCGCCATATGGGCGATCTATTGCGGAAAAACATCCCGCCTCCCTTATTCGGTCCCCGTCTACGCGGCGGCGCTCCGCTATGTGGCTGGGCATTTGATGAAGGCGGAAGGATCGGAGGTGGAAGACATCGCCGATCGGTATGACGTGATGCCAGAAGATGTGCGATCGGCGGCGTTGGATTTTTTCCTGATGGCTGTTGATGATGAAGACGACGAGGAATGGCTCGATGACTGGGAGGAAGACTGGTTCGAAGAGGAAGGGGATGAGCTTGATGCGCGCATCAATGAATGGATCGATGACATCGATCTGATGTTGATGCGTGAAGGATGGAACGAGAAGCGAGTCAACCGTCATATTGACCGCGCCATCCGTTCGTGGCGGAATGAAGGCCTGCTCGAGGAAGTGAATGAAAAAGAATTGCGTAAAGAACTCCGCGATGTAGCGTGGGAGATCTTCACCGATCGGGGATTCATCTAGAAGCTGGCAGAAAAACGGGCGCTGCGCGCAAGTCAGCGGCATTTCGTCAGAAAGGAAAGCCGGTTCCACAAGGGCTCTCTCATTCAACCATCATGGAGCTCAACCCAAGCTCTCTATAAGCAGAAACAGGGAATGGAATACGTTCCATTCGTGAAACTCCAAAAAAAGCGGCGGGGAACGATCCGTTTTGACCGAATCCATAATGGATTGGGAAAAATGGCTTTGTGCGCGATTCCGACCGTTTTTAATATCTTGGTCGCCGTTTTGGAAAGGAAAGATTAGAAGGGAGGATTTTGCATGGCAATCGGCCGAAATGACCCGTGCCCGTGCGGAAGCGGGAAAAAGTATAAGAAGTGCTGCATGAACAAACAGCAGGAGCGTGAAATCAAGCGGGTGCGGCAGCGCCGCTTTTTTGACCAAAAATATGAGCTGTCGCAAATGGTGCAGCGGTTTTTGGATGAATCGCTGTCTTATGATGAACGCGAAGCGGTCAACCGTACATTTCGCCGAATGATCGAACAAAAGGATCATCGTGAAGAGTTGAAGGTGTTTGAGACGCTTTGGCGTTTTTTCCTCCATCGTTATCCGAATGGATTGCGCGGCGTTGAATGGTTTCAACAGGAAAAAGGGCGTCGTCTGTCTCCGGAGCTCAAGGAAATGTTGGACCGCTGGGTTCGACTTGTGCCGCGCCTTGTGCAATTTGTCGATTTGCATGATGAAGGAGGAGTGGCGGTCGACCGGTTGACGGGCGAGAAACTTCTCATGCCGTATTGCGAGACATTGGAGGTTGTGCGCCCTTGGGGCGGCATGTTTGCCTTTTTGGAGCCCTTTGACGGCGGCTATTACGTTTGCGGTGTATCATCGATTGTGGATCCGAAGGGCGTGGAACGGGCGGAAGAGAACATTCGCGTCTTGTTGACGCAAACCGATTGGCCGTATGAAAAGGTAGCCGTTGAACATTTTCTCGATATCGTTGATGCAGGCTATCCTCCGAGGGCGGACGATGTACAAGAGGAGCGCACGCGATGGACGTATGAATACGAATGCCAGGAAGCCGCTGAGGCGATGAGGAAGCTTGCTTCGATCGGACGCGCTCACATTGATCATGACGATGGGGAGAAAGTGGAAGGTTCATGGTGCACCAATGTGTACCATTATGTCGGAGTGATTTCCCCCAAGCCGATTCATGTGTTTGAATTAGGCGGGTCATTATCCGCTCATCGGTCGCGTCTCGTGTTGTCTACCGAGGAGGAAGGGACGGCCGAACAGCTCGTGTCGCTGCTGCAGGCGTTTGGGTATTCCCCAAAAGAACGAAAACGGGGGACAGAAGCCGTTTTGCGCCGAAAAGGGATCGAAAACGTTTCGCTTCATATTGATTCAGACCCAGACTCTCCCCCTTGGGTGGCAACGATGGCCGGATTGGATGTTCAAATGGAAAAAGCCCTTCACACCCCGCTTGAGAAATGGAATGGAAAAACCCCTCACGAAATGGCGCGCGAGGGGCGTGTGCAGGAAGTGGATGAGTGGCTGAAAGAGTATGAATTCCATTTGTTTAACATGCAAGAACGAGCCAATTTGCCGGTGCTCATCGGAGTGAATCCCATTCGCTCCCGTTATGGATTGCCCCCATCTCCGTTTAGCTCATCACATCGTCTTTCGGACTTATGGAAAATGAAATGGATGGGGCCGGAAAGAACCGAGACATTGTTGATCCGCGCGGAATGGGAAGGGATGTATTTTACCGATGACGCATTGGCGTTTTATAACGAAGTCATCGTGAGCGGAGAAAAAGAGGCCAAAGAGGCGTGTTGGGCCGTGGTTTTGCTCGTGTGTGAATATATGACCGGGCGGACGTTTTCATCGTGGGAGGACGTAGGAGAAGAAGACTGGAAACAATGCATCGTCGATCAAATCCCGTCAAGATGGAGTTCGTTTTCATGGGAAGTGGTGAGCCGAGCGCTCGATATGTTGCTTGAGTGGGCCGATTGGCTGGACCGCCGTTATGGAACGAATCATCGAACTGTTATTGGTGCCGTGCTGGAAGAGGTCAGAAGCGAATTGGAACATTGCTTTGCTTTGCTGGATGAATGGAGGGGCGAGAACGGAAAGGGGGATGAGGAACTGATGGCTTGGCAGCTTGCTCGTTTGTTTGGTTTGCCTATTTCCCTTTCCGTCGGTTTCTCGTTTTTCCGCGTCAAGCGTGTGGAACAGGGGAAGGCGGTGCTGGATTGGCTTGCCCATAACCGAACGGTGACATGGGACATTCCGAAGCGGGCAGAGCCGCATCTGTTGCCGGGCATGTATATCGTCGCCGCGACCGATCGCAACGGCAAGCTGGACGATCTTGCCCGCGTATATCCGCCGTCTTTCTCACCGTACGTAGAGCCGTGGCTTCAGGCGCTGCAAGAGTGGCCAGACAAGGTGGAGAAAGAACGGGCTGCGTTTCAAGAGCGCCTGCTTGCCTCGTTGTCCCGTTTGCTTCGCCGGCCGTAGGCGTCCCGATGAATGACGGGGCGCTTGTTTCTCTCGGCTCGGCCTCTATGATTCTCCATTATGCAGGCAAGCCCAATGGTAAGAGTCATTCATATTCTTAGGATTTTGGTCCATCACCATAACGTGTGCTTGAGAAGCAGGGTTTTTCTCGTTTTACCGAGAAACGGATGAGGACGCGAATGATCCAAGAATCCTACACCTTTAGGAGTGCGGAGTGTCAACCGGCATGAAAATCATGGATTGGCTGATTTCTCCTTGGAGAAGGAAATATGGCATGTTTTGAAAAAGCCAAGGGCACCTTTTGATAAAAATGGAATGCGAATCGATGTTCTCGACATGAGCGGCGGAAGTCCCAAAGTGCTTGCGATATGTGTTGCTGAAAGCAGTTCCATCACACGTTGATCGTGAATGTCTCCCCAAAGTGTTTAGCTGGCCCGAGCGTTAGCGTAGAGGGGGAGAACGTTCAATGACTATGATACAAAGAAAGTAGGTAGCTATATGGTGAAGGCATCGCGAAACAATCTTTGTCCATGCGGCAGTGGGAAAACGTACAAGCATTGTTGTGGGAAGAAAGAAGCAGTATCGATAGAATCTCTAATTGACCGTGAAGTGGCCAAATGTATGCAAGATGTGTTTTCGTTTGCGTTAGAGCGATATGAGGAAGAGCTTGCTTTCATGATGTCTGGTTCTCCATTTCAAGGGCTTCCTAACGAGCTGGAGACCAGCGCCAATTTATTGCTGACGAACTGGGCGATTTTTCACAGACACGTTGATGACAAAGGGATGACAATTTTTTCAGCCTATATGAGAAGCCGGCGCCGCACGCGGTGGCGTCCAGCAGTGCAAACTCATTTGAAGCGATGGGACGAGGCGGTTCCGTCGTTTGACGAGATCATTCATATCGAGGATGAGCGGCGTTTCCTTGTACGCGATCTGTTGACCAGAAAAGAAAAGTACGTCCGTTTTTTGACGCCGGAGGAGCTTCCGTCTGCTAGGGAGGGGGACGTGTTAGTAGGATGCCTCGTTCCACATGGGGACGAGTGGGCGTACTTCATGAAGGTGCTGCCGATTCCAAAGAGCGGGAAGGATCGGCTTGCGCGGGCGCTTCAAGCGGAATGGAATCCGGATACGAAAACGTGTGAAGTGTTTTTGCGCGAGTCGTTTCCGGAATTGCTTGAAATAGCGGTCCATGAGCTGTTGTGGCAGCTGCTGAGCGAAAAGGACTGGGGGGATCGAGATCAAGATGATGTTTTTCGCGAATTAAAGAAAAAGGAAGAAACAACCTCCTCCTTAGTGCTCAGCGAGGCTGCGTTCCTTTGGCGCGCATATTGCGAAATGGATGAACCGGTCATCAAGAATCCTGCTGTGTATGCGGCTGCACTCCGTTATTTGGCGAGTGAAATGGCTGGAAGAGAATTTGTCAATATGGAAAAGGTTGCGGAACACTACGGCGTTCCTGTAGAGGAAGTGGAAGCCGCTGTGATGGAATTGTTTTTATTTCGCACAGAGTTGCTCGATGATGGAGATGATGAGGGCGAGAATGATGATGAGTGGCTCTTTGACGATGGGGATGACGGTGATGAGATCTGGTTCGACGACGGTGGGATGGAGGATGGCGATGAGCTGGACCGTGCGATTGAGGAATGGCTTGACCAAGTTGAGGAGTTGTTTGATTGCGAGGGCTGGGACGTTGATCAAGTCCATCGCTTGATCGACAAAGCGATCCGAACATGGAAAAAGGACGGGTTGCTTGAAGGAGTCGATGCAGCTGAGTTGCGCAAGGAGCTCGAGGAGCTCGTCTGGGAGACGTTTGCCGAACGGGGATTTTTGTAAGGCGATGGACAAAGCAGGCAACAAAGGACAGATGGGTGCGAAAGAAGGTGCCCTTGAGAGATGACGGATACCTTCTTTCGCATGCGTTACAATCGGATATAGGCCAGCCGCTCGTTCGCTTCCTCGACGTCAAAGGCATCAGGGTCAAAATCTTCGCCTTTCATGTCGTACATCCAGTCTACCAGCTCGCGCAATTCGGGATCGGCAAGAGAGTCTTTTTGCGCCGCCGCTTCCAGCAGCTCCAGGTAGCCATAGACGCCGCCGCAATCCTCGGGAGGGCACGCCCGTTTTCCTTTCAGGCAAGCGGCGCGTTCCAACGGTTTTGGGAGTGTTTCAATCTTTTCAACAGTGACGGTATGGCGCCAGTAGTCGCCAAAATCGTAAATATATAGAAACTTTTGTTTTTCTTCCGTCAGCCATTGCTGTAATGGGATGCGGCGGGCGTCCATCAGTTCTTTTTCCAGCTGAAACGAATCCCAGCCGTCAGGGATGCCGATGAGAACGCTTCCGAAATCGAATTCGTATAAATGGGCTTGTTCCCATCCCATCGCTTCTTGGATGATGAGATGAAGCTCGTGAAATGTCGCATGTCCGGGAACAAGGACGCGCCGCCAAATCGGCGGGCGGATGCCGTTTAATGTGATTTTCAGCTGGTAGGCTGTTTTGGACCGCCGCCGTTTGGAGGGGGGTGCGCTCTTTGGCGCCTCAACCCATCTGCCGTGTGGACGGTCCCGCTCTGTCGGATGGAACATGGCAGACAATTCGTCGATCAGTTTAGCAAGATTGTCGGGGTTCATAGCCCTCGTCTCCTTTCGGATAAACGTTTTGTATAATAGTAGTTTATCCTGTCCATAGTAGAATTTAAACATTATTGATGGAAATATTGAAATAAAGAAAGATGGGAGAGGAGGATGACGCATGTCGATCGGCTGGAATGACCCATGCCCGTGTGGAAGTAGGAAAAAGTATAAGAAGTGCTGCATGAACAAACAGCAGAATCATGAAATCAAACGGGTGCGCCAGCGCCGCTTTTTTGGCCAAAAATATGAGCTGTCGCAAATGGTGCAGCGATTTTTGGATGAATCGCTGTCTTACAACGAACAAGCAGTGGCGAGACGGACGTTTTACCAAAAAATAGAGGGTATGAAGTATTTGTAATATTTTGGATTTTTTGAAACACTTTGGTGCTTGTTCATTCACCGTTTTCCCAATGGAATGCGCGTCATTGAATGGTTCCAGCGCGACAAAGGACACCGTCTCCCGTTGGAGCACGGAGCGCTTTTGGCGCTTCTGCGTGTTTCTTCATGGGGACGGCTTATCCATTCGGACATCGGTTAGAGAAGCGATGGTGGTATGTCGGCCGTAGCTGGATGGTTCGACTGGGTTGCGCGTTGTGGCTGCTGTCGTGTGAAGAGGCATCATGCAGAAAAAGGAGAGCTATTGTCGGTTGATGGATGCCGCCCCGCTAGTTTTGTCGAGCGGTTTTCCCAAGTGACAGACAGGAAATTCCCCGTTGTGCGCGAACGATATAGTAGACAAATTGGAGACAACGGGGGAGGGAATGCGCATGAGGCGAGGAATATGGCTCGCCCTGTTGTTTTGTTTGCTATGGCTGGCTGCGGCTGCTTGGCCGGTGGGGGCGAAAGGGGAGAGTGGGAAAACCGCTCAGTTGGCGGTGGTGACGGCGGATCAGGTGAACGTCCGCCAAGGGCCGGGGGTGCCATACCGTCCATTGGCGAACGTTCACCGCGGCGAGGCGTATCGGCTGATCGAGGTCAAGGATGGATGGGTGAACATCGAGTGGAAACCGAATCGAACCGGGTGGATCGCCGCGCGGTACGTCGCGTTGGCAAAAGAGACGGCCGTCGTGCAAGAAAACCGACTCCGCCTTCGACAAGAGCCGAGCCGAGATGGGCGAATTATCGGGCATTTGGCGCGGGGAGAAACGGTATGGGTCATCAAGGAAGATGGGGAATGGACGGAAGTGATCGCAGACGGTGCGATCGGCTGGGTGTCTTCAGCATACCTCACTGCGGCTCGGGAGTCATCGATTTCGCATCAAACCGGAATCGTCAACGCCAGTTCGCTCAACGTTCGGGCTGAGCCGTTATTGAAGGCAGCGCGCGTCGGACGCCTTGTCCGTGGTGAAGAGGTCGAGATTGTGGAAAAGAAACCGGGATGGTACAAAATTGCCTCCCAAACAGGGCTTGATGGGTGGGTGTCATCCGCATATGTGCAGGTAAAGGGTGGACAAGCTAATGAAAAGGAAGCGGAAGCGCCCCAGTCGGCTGACCGCTCGCTGCTTTCAGCCATCGCGCCTAGCGACTCCCGCCTTTATGTAGACAGCTGGACGCGCGGTCCTGTTCAGGCGCTGGCCGGAAAAACGATCGTTCTTGACGCTGGCCACGGAGGCAAAGACGGCGGGGCCCAAAGTGTCGATGGCATCAAGGAAAAGGAGTTGACGTTGGAAACCGCCAAGCTTCTGAAAAACAAGTTGCAATCTTACGGCGCCCGCGTCGTGCTGACGCGCTCTAGCGATGAGTATGTGCCGCTGTCCGCGCGCGTGGCGATGGCGCGCCTGTATCAAGCGGATGCGTTTATCAGCCTGCATTATGACAGCGCAGATGACCAACAGGCGAGCGGCATCACCGTTTATTATTACGACCGTTTTGCCGATTACGGCTTAGCGCAATCATTCGAAGACCCGCTTTCCCGATTGGCCGCACTGCCTTTCCGCGGCGTTGCGTTTGGCGACTATTACGTGCTGCGGGAAAACGACAGACCGTCTGTATTGCTTGAGCTCGGCTATGTAAGCAACCGCACAGATGCGGCGACGGTGGCGACAGACGACTATCAGGAAGCAGTGACGGCCGCGATCGCGGATGCGGTTCGGCATTATTTTGAATAAGAAATGATCGTGGAGAAATCGTTGATCGGCGGTCTGTTCGTTTTTGTGATCAATCGGCCGTCATCAAGCAAACGGAAACACGCCGTGCAACCGGGGGGGTGGCTCCTCCCGGTTTTCTTTTGGCCGCAGAGCACAACCGGTGAACTCAGCGGCTAGGCGAAAACAATGAAAATCCCCAGGCGATTCGATATAATGAGAACAAGCGACAATAGCCGCAATGGATCAAAAAGGTGTGAGGAACGATGAAAATCACGATCGCCGGGGCGGGGTATGTTGGGCTTGTGACCGCCGCCTGCCTGGCTGATAAAGGTCATGATGTCATATGCGTGGATGTCAATGAGGAAAAAATTCGGCGGTTGAATGAAGGAATCGTCCCCATTTATGAACCGGGGCTCGAACCGCTCATCCAACGGAACAGCGCCCGCCTTCGCTTTACCACAGACGATGCGGAAGCGTATCGATGGGCGGAAGTGATCATGGTCGCGGTCGGCACCCCGCCGCTGCCGGACGGATCGGTCAAGCTCGATGACGTATGGGAAACGCTGCGCCGCATCGCCGCGTCGGCCGAACGCGACTGCCTTGTGGCCATCAAATCGACCGTGCCAGTCGGTACGGGAGACGAAGCGGCTCGCTTTTTGGCGGAACACGGACGCGGGGGGGTGCGTATCGATGTCGTTTCCAATCCGGAGTTTTTGTCACAAGGAACGGCGGTGCGCGATACGTTGCAGGCGCCGCGCATTGTGTTAGGCGTCGAATCGGAGAGAGCTGAGCGGATAATGAAGGACCTCTACGCCCCGTTTGCGCTCCCGTACGTTGTCACCGACCGCAAAAGCGCAGAGATGATCAAGTACGCTGCCAATGTGTTTTTGGCGCTGAAAATTTCGTACATCAACGAGATCGCCAACGTATGCGAGTTGGTAGGGGCCGACATTCAGGCGGTGGCGGAAGGAATCGGCATGGATCCGCGCATTGGCCGCCGCTTTTTGCGCGCCGGCGTCGGCTACGGCGGCTCTTGCCTGCCGAAAGATACGAAGGCGCTTTATGCGTTGGCTGCCTCCCATGGCTATTCGCTCAAAACCGTGTGGGCGGCGATGGACGTCAATGAGAAACAAAAATGGAAGCTTCTTGACAAAGCGCGTCCGCACATCGGAGATTTTCGCAACCGGACTGTTGCTGTGCTTGGCGCCGCATTCAAGCCCGGCACTGACGATGTGCGCGAATCGCCGGCATTGGCGAACATCGAACGGCTCATTGCCGAAGGAGCCGACGTGCGCGTCTGGGACCCGGCCGCCCTCGGTCATGTCTCGCGCCGTTTTGGCGATGCGGTTGTTTGTTGCGAGACAATGGAGGAAGCCATTCGCGGCGCGGATGTTTGTTTCATTTTCACCGAATGGCCGGCTGTGCTGCAATTTGACCTTCACCGTTACAAGACGCTGATGAATCGGCCAATTGTGCTTGACGGGCGCAACTGCTACGACCCGAAACAAGCCGACGCCGCCGGCCTCATCTACGAGTCGATCGGTCGGCCGGTGGGGCATAGGCAGCTGAAAGTGGATCGGGCTGTTGACGTTCTCCAGTGCGCCTCAGCTGCCTTTTTCCACAAACAAAGTGAATAGGGATGCCGCTTAATTGTCCCGTTCGCATCGCCACGACGGCTTTTTTGTAAAAAAGGGAATAAGGCGGTCTGTCCGTTCGATGGAAGTGGGATAGTAGACATGCCGGCGGGCGCGGGGCATCAATCGCCGTTTCAAAGAAAGAGAAGGTTATGTTTCCAGTGGTTTTATGGGAAAACGTGGGGTCGTGGCCCGCCACTTTGAAAGCGGAGACAGGCGGGGAAGAGAGCGGCTGAAGAAGCCGTCTTTTCCCACCGCTATGGGCAGGCGGCAAAAGGAGGGATGTATCATCCGCATTCGCTTAGGTCTGTTTGGTGCGGACGATTCGCTGTCAATTATTCAGGCGGTGGCGCAAGAGTACAAAGAGCTTGTTTGCGTTCCCGTTGTGTATTGGGATGAAAGTGAAGTGATCGATTTGATCCGCCCGCTCGCGTCAGAAGTTGATATGTGGCTGTTTTCCGGACAAGTGCCGTATTCGATCGTCAAGCAGTCCAGTGAGGTCGATGCGCCGCTGTTTTATGTGCCACATATTGGTGCCAGCTTGTACCGCACACTGCTGCAGGCGCACTATACGGAGCAGATTCCGGTCAGCCGGCTTAGTTTTGACACGTACGAGCGCCGCGAAATCGAACGGCTGCTCGAAGAGGCGGGCATCGAGGAGCCGATTCCATACGTCAAGCATTACGAGGGAGGCATTTCGGCCCAGGAACTGTCCGACTATCATTACACCCTTTGGAAACAAGGGAAAACGGAAGCAGCGGTCACCTGTTTGCGGACAGCCCATCTCGAACTGGAGAAACTCGGAATGCCGGTGTATCGGGTATTGCCTGCCCGCTCGGCGGTGGAAGCGGTCATCCAAACCATCATTCGCACCGGACAGATGCTGCAGGTGCAAGATGCGCAAATCGCCGTGCAAATGATTGAAGTCGATGCGATGCAGGCGGCCTCCCCAGAGACATTTTCGACCGATGACATATATCGTCTGGAGATGAAGACAACGGAAAAATTGCTACGGTATGCAAAAAAAGTCCAAGGGTCGCTGAAAAGCGCCGGGCCGGGCCGCTATGTCATTTTTACGACAAGGGGCGCATTAAAAGAGATCACCGATGGCTATAAAACGGTCCCCTCGGCGGAGGAGACGGAGCTCTTGTACAGCGAGGTCATCGCGTGCGGAATCGGCATCGGCCGAACGGCGTATGAGGCCGAAATTCAGGCTGGGAAGGCGTTTTTGCATGCGAAACAAAGCGGACGGGGTGCGTGGATGGTGGTGTTTGATGACGGAACGATCTCGGGTCCGTTAGGAAAAAGTGTGCACCTCCGCTATTCGCTCGGCGGCGGAGAACTGCGGCAGCTGGCGGAGCGGACGGGATTAAGCGCCGCGACGCTCTGCAAATTGAAAGCAATATTGCAAAAACGAGGAACCAACGAGATCGAAGCGCATGAGTTGGCCTCTTACATGGGGATTGTGCCGCGCAGCGCCCGCCGGATTTTAAACCAATTGGAGACCGTGGGCCTTGCCGAAGTGGCCGGGGAGACAAACCCGTATCCGCGCGGGCGTCCGCGCAAAGTATACCGCATTTTCTTATAATTGCTCGATCAGCTTCTGCCTTTAGCGACAGGCAGAAGTTTTTTGTTGTCTTGAAGGCGTTTGTATTATTTGTATTATTTGAAAATTTCCTCTGTTTCCATTATAATTAAGGACATATCCGAAAATTATCCGTAATTGGCGTGAGGGGAGGATAGCTTGATTCAAGGGGAACGTCTTTGGCAACGGCTCATGGAACTAGGGGAGGTTGGCAAGAAACCAAGCGGCGGCGTCACGCGCCTCTCGTTCACTGCTGAAGAGCGGAGGGCGAAAGACTTGGTCGCTTCCTACATGCGCGAAGCCGGGCTTTTCGTATATGAAGACACGGCTGGCAACTTGATCGGACGGAAAGAAGGGGCGAATCCGGATGCCCCGGTCGTCCTTGTTGGATCTCATCTCGATTCGGTTTACAACGGCGGCTGCTTTGATGGACCGCTCGGGGTGTTGGCCGGCGTGGAAGTTGTTCAGACGATGAACGAGCACGGGGTTGTGACGCACCACCCAATTGAAGTAGTGGCGTTTACGGACGAAGAAGGAGCGCGCTTTCGTTTCGGCATGATCGGAAGCCGGGCGATGGCGGGGACGTTGCTGCCGGAAGCGCTCGAGTGCCGCGACGCGAACGGAATTTCTATTGCGGAAGCGATGAGACAGACGGGGCTTGACCCGGACCGTTTGCCGCAGGCAGCACGAAAACCAGGAACGGTGAAAGCCTATGTCGAACTGCACATCGAACAAGGACGGGTGCTGGAGGAGGCTGGTCTTCCAGTTGGCATCGTCACTGGCATCGCCGGGCTGATTTGGGTGAAGTTTATCATCGAAGGAAAAGCGGAACATGCCGGAGCGACGCCGATGTCATTGCGGCGCGACCCGATGGCGGCAGCCGCCCAGATCATCACAGTGATCGAAGAGGAAGCAAGACGAACAGGGACAACGGTCGGTACTGTAGGACAGTTGCATGTATATCCGGGCGGTATTAATGTCATTCCGGAACGGGTCGAATTTGTGCTCGATTTGCGCGACTTGAAGGCTGAGGTGCGCGATCAAGTATGGAATGACATAGCCGCGCGGGCAGAGACGATCGCCAAGGAGCGGAACGTTCGCCTCACGACCGAGCGACTGCAAGAAATGGCGCCGGTGTTATGTTCCGAGGTGGTGAAACAGGCCGCGGAAAGAGCGTGCAAGCAGCTCGGGTATCCGCCGTTTTGGCTGCCGAGCGGCGCAGCCCATGACGGCGTACAGTTGGCTCCTCTTTGCCCGATCGGGATGATTTTTGTCCGCTCCCAAGACGGGGTGAGTCATAGTCCGGCGGAATGGAGTACTAAAGAAGACTGCGCCGCTGGAGCAGAGGTGCTTTATCATACGGTGTGGCAACTGGCCCAAGGGGAATAACGAAAAAGACAAACGAACAGGGGGAGACTATGGATGACAAAGGAAGAAATCAAACGGCTCGTCGATGAAGTGAAAACGGACGTCATCGCCTGGCGCCGCCACTTGCATGCCCATCCCGAATTGTCGTTCCAGGAAGAGAAAACGGCGCAATTTGTGTACGAGACGCTGCAATCATTCGGCCATCTTGAGTTGTCGCGGCCGACGAAAACGAGCGTGATGGCGCGCCTTGTCGGCCCAAAGCCAGGCCGGGTCGTCGCCATTCGCGCGGATATGGACGCCCTGCCCATTCAAGAGGAAAACACGTTTGAATTTGCCTCCAAAAACCCAGGCGTCATGCATGCGTGCGGGCATGACGGCCATACGGCGATGCTTTTGGGGGCAGCGAAAATTTTCGCCCAGCTGCGCGATGACATTCGCGGTGAAATCCGCTTTTTGTTCCAACACGCGGAAGAATTGTTCCCGGGTGGGGCGGAGGAGATGGTGCAAGCCGGCGTCATGGACGGGGTGGACGTCGTCATCGGCACTCACCTTTGGTCGCCGCTTGAGCGCGGAAAAATCGGCATTGTGTATGGGCCGATGATGGCCGCACCCGACCGCTTTTTCATCCGCATCATCGGCAAAGGCGGCCATGGAGCGATGCCGCACCAAACGATCGATGCGATCGCCATCGGAGCGCAAGTCGTGACGAACTTGCAGCACATCGTCTCGCGCTATGTCGACCCGCTCGAGCCGCTTGTTCTGTCCGTGACGCAATTTGTGGCGGGTACGGCGCATAATGTCCTGCCTGGGGAGGTCGAAATCCAAGGGACAGTGCGCACGTTTGATGAGACGCTGCGGCGCACGGTGCCGCAATGGATGGAGCGCATTGTCAAAGGAATCACCGAAGCGCACGGCGCCTCGTATGAGTTTCGATTTGACTACGGCTACCGCCCGGTCATCAACTACGATGAAGTGACCCGCGTCATGGAGGAAACGGCGTGCGAGCTGTTCGGCGAAGAGGCAGTGGCCCGCTTGAAACCGAACATGGGCGGCGAAGATTTCTCCGCCTTTTTGCAAAAAGCGCCCGGCAGCTTTTTCTACGTCGGCGCGGGCAATGTAGAAAAAGGCATCGTTTACCCGCACCACCACCCGCGCTTTACGATTGACGAAGACGCGCTTGAGATTGGCGTGCAAATGTTTGTCGCGGCGACGTTGAAACTGTTGGCGGGGGCGGAATAGCTGTTTTCGCTTGACATATCCAAGATTGTCAGTTCAAACGTTTGATCCTTGGGTGGCGGGATTGATTGGCGCCGCTGGGTTGCTCACTGCCATGGTGCCAGGGTCGATGATTTTAGTGACAGCATCAACGTTGTGGTGAGTTGGATTCCGTTTGGCCCAGTTACGGTGAAAGAAGGAAAGCGGGCGATGTAGGAGGAAAAGTTGGCGATTGGACATCGTGCTTATCAATGGACGGGGAAAGCAAAGAAGGCATGGAATGCATCCGTGCCTTCTTACATGCTTTATGGTTGTCTAACGTGCATTGAATCGCAACTTTTCATTTAATGTAACATGAGCTTCATCCAAAGTTCGCTTGTTTGGTGAATAAATGATAAATAGCATTTCATCATGATGAATCGGACAGTCGCCGCTGGCTTGACAAAATTTTATCAAGCTGAAGGCAGCCTGCATACGAATGTCCTCTTGAAAATCCGTGTGAATCCCTTCCTCCAGTCCGAATGGATCTTGAAAGTTCGTCATGTTGTTCGACCCCTTTTTCCAATTAGTAGATGGATCACGCTACGTTTACGATGATCGGTCAGCATTGGCCGCTGTTGTGTTTGACTGCGCGGAATAGTTTGCTGCAAGGTGCATTGCATGAACCTTTTTAAATGGCATATGCAATCGATAAGAAAATTAACCAAGGCACCCCAAATTGTTTTACACGATGTAACCCATGTCGTCCAACGCCTGAAACAGCGGATTCGACAACTGACGAATCCCAACTAGATCCTCTCCATGCAGGAGCACATCCAGCGAGTAAATCAATACATCATGGGATGGATCGGATATTTTCAACTCATAAACACCCAATGCTCCGTCTCTTATTGCATCGAGGGTCGAGAGGCATTTTGTTTGCCTAGTCACTGTCGAACTCGGGTGCTTGAAAATAGATGAAAAATAAAGAATAAATTAGTTAGCTTATGAAAAAATAAATGTAAAACGCTTTCTTGATGATTTTTCCGTTTATTTTCAAAAAAATAGCTAATTTTAGCTGTTTGACGGTATGGTGGACCAAGAGTATAATGAGCCTCAAATTAAATAACCATTCATTCCCTAAAGATCGCTGAATCCGAATAGGAGCGGGGGAACCAACCGTGGCTTTGTGCGCCACATGGGGTGAATCCTGTTCAGGACGCCTGTTCTGAACGGGTAGGGTGACTCTCATCACCCGAATCCGTCAGCTAACCTCGTAAGCGTGTTGAGAGAAGGGGGGTATTTCCTATGGCTTGACATAGGCAGCCAGATACCCTCTGGCTGTCTTTTTTTGTTCTTTTTTATAAAAAATATGTAATTTATGTAAAAAATAATAAATTTGGTTTGTTGAGAAATCTTCGTGTATGTATAAGTCAATGTTTCCGAACTTTAAGCGGAAAGATGACAAAAGGCGGAGGGATCACTGATGTGGGATGTGATGATGGTTGTTTTGCTTGTCGTGAGCTTTATTCTCTTTTATGAATTTTCTGTTTGGTGTGATTCCGTGGTGAATGGAGGAGAAGAACAATGATCTGGATAGTAGGGATGGTGATATTGGGGGTATTTTGCTATCTCGTATACGCACTTATTTACCCGGAAAAATTTTGAACTGACGGTCAGATAAATTCAGTTATGAATTGGAATATGAGTGATCACGCGTGAGGGGGAAGAAACATGTGGCATGTCTTTTCGCAATATACACTTATTTTCTTGTTGTTGATCGTTATCGCGGTGCCATTGGGAAAATATTTATATGTGGCTTTCTTTGAAAAAGGAAAGATCGATCGTTTCTTTTCGCCCATTGAAGCGGTGATTTATCGATTATCAGGTATTCGCTCACTAGAAGAGATGACTTGGAAGTCGTATTGTACAGCATTGTTGATCGTGAATGCGGCATTGTTAGGTATATCCTATGGGCTTTTGCGTATTCAACATTATTTGCCGCTTAATGGGGCCAAAGTGGAAAATATGGAGCCGACTCTTACGTTTAACACTGTGGTTAGTTTTATGACAAATACAAACCTGCAGCATTATAGCGGAGAATCTGGATTATCCATTTTATCACAGATGTTATTTGTGACGATGATGATGTTCACGTCAGCCGCCACGGGACTGACTGTTGCTACTGCTTTAATTCGCGCGTTGTCTAAAAAAGGAAAAACGATAGGGAATTTTTATCAAGATTTTGTGCGCGCGAATGTGCGTGTATTGCTCCCGCTATCTGTCATCGTAACGATCTTGTTAGTGGCCTTTGGGGTTCCGCAAACCTTCTTGGCCCGCATGGCTGTATCAACATTAGAGGGAGGCACACAAACGTTAGCGCTGGGACCTGTCGCTTCGCTTGAGTCCATCAAACACCTCGGGACAAACGGAGGGGGATTTTTCGGAGCGAACTCGTCTCATCCGTTTGAAAATCCTCATCCGTTTACGAACGTAATCGAGATGTTATCGATGTGGTGCATTCCAGCGGCTCTGCCTTTTACGTATGGTCATGCTGTAAAAAATCGCAAACAGGGGTGGGTATTGTTTGCGACAATGTTCGTTTTGTTCGTCATGATGCTTGGGGTTGTGTACAATGCGGAACAATCTGGGAATCCCCTTGTGGGCAAATCAGGATTTGCAGCTGACCAAGGAAATATGGAAGGCAAGGAAGTACGTTTCGGCATTCCGCTGTCCAGTTTATTTACGGCGATCACGACAGCGGCCACAACCGGGTCAGTCAACAATATGCACGATAGTTTGACTCCGATTGGGGGGCTCGTTCCGCTGGCATTAATGATGTTAAATAACGTGTTTGGCGGCGATGGGGTAGGGTTTGTGAACATCATGATGTATGCGATGATTGCCGTTTTTTTATCAGGCTTGATGGTCGGGCGTACACCTGAATTTTTAGGGCGCAAGATCGAGCCAAAGGAAATGAAGCTGATCGTCATCGCGTTGTTGCTTCATCCTCTCATTATTTTGGCGCCGTCAGCCATAGCGTTAATGACGCACATGGGGACCGAGGCAATCAGCAATCCTGGCTTCCACGGCATTTCGCAAGTGGTGTATGAATATACATCTTCGGCGGCGAACAATGGGTCAGGATTTGAGGGATTGAAGGATAATACGGCATTTTGGAACATTTCGACTGGTGTTGTCATGCTTTTGGGGAGATATGTTTCCATTATTGCGATGCTTGCGGTCGCTGGGTCTTTGGTCGGAAAACAGCCAGTGCCCGAAACCATTGGAACATTCCGTACCGATACAGCCACATTCGGCGTCATTTTATTTGGGACAGTGTTCATTATCGGAGCACTTACCTTTTTCCCTGTTCTGATCCTGGGTCCGGTGGCGGAATATTTAACCATTCGCTAAGGAGGAAACGTCGAGATGAGAGGGAATGACAATCGCCAATCACTGTTTCAGCCAGAGCTTGTGCGGCAAGCGGCAATAGAGAGCGTCAAAAAGTTAAATCCTCTTGTGATGATGCGCAACCCAGTAATGTTTGTCGTCGAGATTGGAACATTGATCGTGTTGCTTATGCTTTTGTTTCCTCGCTTTTTTAGAATAGAGGATTGGAAATATGAATTAGCGGTATTCGTCATTCTTTTGCTCACGATTTTATTCGCTAATTTTGCTGAGGCTTTGGCGGAAGGACGAGGAAAGGCACAAGCGGAATCGCTCAAGAAAACGAAAGCGGATACGATCGCCAAGCGGATCAGCGCAAAAGGGGAAATAGAACTGGTTGCGTCCACACAGTTGCGAAAAGGGGATATTGTTCTCGTCGAAGCCGGTGATCTCATTCCAGGTGACGGCGAAATCATAGAAGGGTTGGCGTCCATTGATGAATCGGCCATTACTGGGGAATCCGCCCCTGTTATTAAGGAGGCAGGGGGAGATTTCAGTTCGGTGACAGGCGGCACAAAAGTCGTCAGCGATTGGATTAAAGTAAAAATCACAGCCGACCCCGGCGAGTCTTTTTTGGATAAAATGATCTCTCTTGTTGAAGGAGCAACGAGGCAAAAAACGCCGAACGAGTTGGCGCTGAACATTTTGCTTGTGACTCTCACGCTCATCTTTTTGATTGTCGTTGTCACATTAGTTCCGATTGCCCGTTATGTCGGCATCCATTTGTCGATAACAACCTTGATCATCTTGCTTGTTTGTTTGATTCCGACGACCATTGGCGGCTTATTATCGGCCATTGGAATCGCCGGGATGAACCGCTTGACACAATTCAACGTGTTGGCGATGTCCGGAAAAGCGGTGGAAGCGGCAGGGGACGTTACAACTATCGTGCTTGATAAGACGGGAACGATTACGTTTGGAAATCGAATGGCCGCCCAGTTTATTCCTGTTGGCGGGACTACAGAGGAGCAAGTACGGGAAGCAGCCGTTTTGTCTTCGATTAAGGATGAGACACCTGAGGGGCGTTCTGTTCTTGAATTGGCGAAACAGCAAGGATGGAAAGCAGATGTTGCTGAGTATGAACACGAGGAGTTTGTCCCGTTTACTGCCGAGACAAGAATGAGCGGCATGAACGTTCAAGGCATTCCGTATCGCAAGGGAGCGGTGGATGCCATTTCCCGTCATGTCAAACAGCTGGGCGGCCGCATTCCAAGCGATTTGAAAGAAAAAAGCGAACAAATCGCTAAACAGGGGGGCACGCCGTTGGCTGTCTCCGTTGGAGCAGACATCGTGGGCATCATCTATTTGAAAGATACCGTAAAACCGGGAATGCGCCAACGATTTGATGAATTGAGAAAAATGGGGATCAAAACGATCATGTGCACAGGAGACAACCCACTGACCGCTGCAACGATTGCCAACGAGGCAGGAGTGGATGAGTTTATTGCGGAAAGCAAGCCGGAAGACAAGATTCGTGTTATTCGGGAAGAACAAGCGAAAGGGAATTTGGTTGCTATGACGGGGGATGGTACGAATGACGCGCCGGCTTTGGCGCAGGCGGATGTCGGATTGGCCATGAATAGCGGTACGATGGCGGCAAAAGAAGCGGCGAATATGATTGATTTAGACTCCGATCCGACGAAAATTATTGAAGTGATATCCATCGGGAAGCAACTGCTGATGACCCGGGGGGCATTGACCACATTTAGCATTGCCAATGATATTGCCAAATATTTTGCTATTTTGCCGGCTGTGTTTGTGGCCAGCATTCCGCAGATGAAATCGATCGATATTTTGCATCTGCATTCGCCAGCGAGCGCCATTTTATCCGCGTTAATTTTCAATGCGGTGATCATCCCTCTGTTGATTCCGTTGGCGATGAGAGGGGTGCGCTATCAACCGATGTCATCGGAAAAACTTTTGCGTAGAAATATGTTGATTTATGGAGGCGGAGGAGTCATTGCTCCATTCATTGGCATAAAGGTCATTGATCTTGCCCTAGGCCTGTTTATGTAAAAGAGAGGAGGATTTGGCATGAGAAATATTCGCCTTGCTTTGCTCATGATCGTTTTGCTTGGGCTCGGGTATCCGGCAGCGATGACGGGCCTTGCCCAGTTGTTATTTCCTCATCAAGCGAAAGGAAGCATTATTTATGAGAAGGGAAGAGCCATCGGTTCGGAATTGATTGGACAATCATTTCAGGGGGACTCCTATTTTCACGGCCGCCCTTCGTCGATTCAATATGATGCAAGTGCATCAGGTTCACCAAATTATGGGCCTTCCAGCAAAGAAATGATGGAACGGATGGAGAAAGATGCAGAGCAATGGTTGAAAAAAGTTCCTGGAAAGACGAAAAAAGATATCCCTATCGATTTAATCACCAATTCAGGATCTGGACTCGACCCTCATATTAGCCCGGCTGCCGCATTGTTCCAAGTGCCGATGGTAGCAAAGGCAACGGGATTATCGGAGCAACAATTGACCCGTTTGGTCAAGCAGCACATTGAAGGAAGAGCGATGGGCGTTTTTGGTGAACCGCGGGTCAACGTTGTGCGCTTAAATATGGCTGTTCAAAAATTAGTGGAGGAGCGTTCCAAACGGAATGAATCATAAATATAGACGAATGACTCCGGAAGAGATATTGAAGAAAATCGAAAATATGAAGAAAGGCCGCCTCAAAATTTATATTGGGGCGGCCCCTGGTGTCGGGAAAACATTTCATATGTTGAGGGATGCTCACGATGTGAGAGAAAAAGGGATCGATATCGTCATCGGAATTGTTGAAACACACGGACGGGCTGAGACAGAGGCAGAAATCAAAGACTTGGAAATCATTCCTCGCAAGAAAATCCATTATAAAGGAAAAGAATTTGCGGAATTGGATGTCGACGCGGTGATTCGACGCAACCCGGATGTGGTGATTGTGGACGAATTGGCCCATACCAACGCCCCGGGCAGTAAAAACAAAAAGCGCTATCAGGATGTACAAGAAATTTTGCAGGCGGGAATTCATGTTTGGACGGCAATGAATATTCAACATCTAGAAAGTGTTCATGATATCGTTGAGCAAGTAACAGGGGTCCAAGTGAATGAACGCGTGCCAGATTTTATGCTTAGGGAAGCCGATGAAATCGAAGTGATTGATATCACGCCGGAAGCGTTGCGCGAGCGCATTAAAGAAGGGAAAGTATATGGGAAAGAAAAAATTGATCAGGCGCTCAATCATTTTTTTCGCAAGGGCAATCTCGTTGCCTTGCGGGAGTTGACGTTAAGAGAAGTGGCCGATGATATTGAGATGCGTTTGGAGAAAGAGAGAGAAGAACAGGGAATTGAAGAACCGACCGGCATTCATGAAAAAATTCTAGTGTGTGTCAACTATCGGCCAAACGCTGAAAAATTGATTCGACGTGGATGGCGGATCGCTCAACGATTAAACGCCGAGTTATACATTTTGCACATTAAGCAGAAAAGACAATCGCCAGAAAGGACGATAGCAGAATGGGAGAAAATGGCTAAGCAATTTGGCGCCACTTTTCTCGTTCGAGAGGCTGCCTCGCGCCGTGTTGCCCATCAAATCGTGGATGTATGTCGAGAATATAAAATCACCCAGATTGTGATGGGGATGTCTGCTCGGACGAGATGGGAGGAAATATGGAAAGGATCGCTCATTAATGTAATTATGCAGCAACTTAAACATGTTGATGTGCTTGTTGTATCTGACAGATAGAGAAGAGGGGCATCTTTGATCATAGTTCCAAAAGAAGACTCCCGTTCGCAATTCAAGCAATAAGCGGAAGATGAATGTCGGCTGGCGCCAGCCAAAACGTATGATAAAATCAATGTGCATTGCGTACAGGCTGTTGACGGACTTAAGCGGCTAAGCAGCGCACGAGACGAGAGGAAATTCAAAGTGCACGCTGTGCATAGCATTGTCGTCGACCTCCAATCGTGCAAAAACCCCGGGGGATCGACGACAATCTTTTTACACACTTCAAGCCTACAGCCATCGTACATGAACACGATTGACAGAATTTTTGGATTATGGTATTCTGAAAATAACTTTGGAGCAAAAAGATTGATATATCAAGTGCTTTCTGGGGTTTTTATCGTACCTATGAGGGATTGAAACGCCAAGAAACACAATTGGCAATCGCAGCTCGGGCAGCGTTTTTATCGTACCTATGAGGGATTGAAACGTAGGTGGAGGATGAGAGGATGCAGACTCCGGCTGTCCAGTTTTTATCGTACCTATGAGGGATTGAAACTCAACCCCACAGTCTGTCTAAAAAGTCATCGGTCGGTTTTTATCGTACCTATGAGGGATTGAAACTATTCTCTCGCTGTCTTGGCGATTGGCTGGCTTCCGTTTTTATCGTACCTATGAGGGATTGAAACGCTACATTTGAAAGCTCTTGAGTAATTTTCAACTTGTTTGTTTTTATCGTACCTATGAGGGATTGAAACGCTGCATTTGAAAGCTCTTGAGTAATTTTCAACTTGTTTGTTTTTATCGTACCTATGAGGGATTGAAACTATCCGCTCATTGATGACCCACATTCCGGACATTTGAGTTTTTATCGTACCTGTGAGAGATTGAAACCTTCGTGTTTTGTGCGAACGATCGTCGCAATAAACGCTTTTCATCACACCGTAAGCAACTCCATGGAGCGCACATAGGTTTAAATCTGTGCGGTGGAGAGAGGTTAAGAGTTGGCGAAGATGACTGAAAGAGATGAATCAGCATTCGCGGGCTATGTCTGTGCGATACCGGCGATCCGCTTCTGCCGTTTGTTTTAGGCAGGAGTTTTTTATTGTTATACAGCCGCTTTATGTCCATCCCGAATTGTCGTTCCAGGAAGAGAAAACGGCGCAATTTGTGTACGAGACGCTGCAATCATTCGGCCATCTTGAGTTGTCGCGGCCGACGAAAACGAGCGTCATGGCGCGGCTCATTGGCCAACAGCCAGGCCGGGTCGTCGCCATTCGCGCTGATATGGACGCATTGCCGATTCAAGAGGAAAACACGTTTGAGTTTGCCTCAAAAAACCCAGGCGTGATGCATGCGTGCGGACATGACGGCCATACGGCGATGCTTCTCGGGACGGCGAAAATTTTCTCCCAGCTGCGCGATGACATTCGCGGTGAAATCCGCTTTTTGTTCCAACACGCGGAAGAATTGTTCCCCGGCGGGGCGGAGGAGATGGTGCAAGCCGGCGTCATGGACGGGGTGGACGTCGTCATCGGCACTCACCTTTGGTCGCCGCTTGAGCGCGGAAAAATCGGCATTGTGTATGGGCCGATGATGGCCGCACCCGACCGCTTTTTCATCCGCATCATCGGCAAAGGCGGCCATGGAGCGATGCCGCACCAAACGATCGATGCGATCGCCATCGGAGCGCAAGTCGTGACGAACTTGCAGCACATCGTCTCGCGCTATGTCGACCCGCTCGAGCCGCTTGTTCTGTCCGTGACGCAATTTGTGGCGGGTACGGCGCATAATGTCCTGCCTGGGGAGGTCGAAATCCAAGGGACAGTGCGCACGTTTGATGAGACGCTGCGGCGCACGGTGCCGCAATGGATGGAGCGCATTGTCAAAGGAATCACCGAAGCGCACGGCGCCTCGTATGAGTTTCAATTTGACTACGGCTACCGCCCGGTCATCAACTACGATGAAGTGACCCACGTCATTGAGGAAACAGCGCGTGAACTATTGGGCGAAGAAGCCGTCGCCCGCTTGAAACCGAACATGGGCGGCGAAGATTTCTCCGCCTTTTTGCAAAAAGCGCCGGGCAGCTTCTTTTACGTCGGCGCCCGAAACGAAGAAAAGGGGATCGTGTACCCGCATCACCATCCGCGCTTTACGATCGACGAAGACGCGCTTGAGATTGGCGTGCAAATGTTTGTCGCCGCGACGTTGAAACTGTTGGCGGGGGCGGAATAGCTGTTTTCGCTTGACATATCCAAGGAGGGAGAGAAGATGAAAAGCATCCGTTGGTTAATGATTGTCCCATTTATCGGCATGCTCGGCGGCGTTCCTTTTGTGAATCAAGTGACTCCGTACGTGTTTGGCATGCCGTTGCTTCTCTTTTGGCTGGTCGCTTGGGTGATCGCCACTTCGGTTATCATGGCCATCGTGTATCGTTTTGACCCTGCGGTGAAGGAGGATGAGCAGACATGAACTCGGCCTTAGTGATGATTTTTGCTTTCTTGTTGCTGTCTCTTTATCTAGGGGTGCAGGCGCGAAAAGGAAAAGACATGAATTTGGAGCAATGGACCGTCGGTGGCCGCGGGTTCGGAACGATTTTTGTGTTTCTCTTGATGGCCGGCGAGATTTATACAACGTTTACCTTCCTTGGTGGGAGCGGTTGGGCCTATGGAAAAGGGGGGCCGACGTTTTACATCATTGCCTACGGCTGCCTGGCCTATGTGTTATCGTATTGGATGCTTCCCCCGAGTTCGACAGTTTTGAGGTCATTTTAGGCAAATGGAAATGACCAAAATGCTGTTATATCAAGGGTTTCGTGATGCGGATCCTAGGAAAAAATACCGAATTTCATAGGCACACGATTTATTAATTTTTTCTTTTAAAAATAAATTTTATACGTTATAACTCACATTTCGCACCCTAACAAGGTCAAAACAAAGGATTTTTTATTTAGTTTTTCAGAATAACTTTTTGACCAACACAACGAGCGATGGCAATCCTTTTTTTACCATCGCTGGTCGTTCCGTAT
>NZ_JBREBQ010000033.1:0-28687 GCF_052906625.1 Geobacillus sp. CCR
CATGAAACCGAATCACGTCCTCGTCCCCCCTCTGGAAATCACCCATGTCCCATTCCGAAATAATTCACAAAAAATTTAGCACATTCTTTCGGAAAGGGGGAGAGGGATATTCCGAAGGAATGTGCAAAAAAGAGTCTTTTTTGTGCGGAAATAAAGTGATAATTTACACCATGGGTTTCGGATTATCGAGGATATGATTGAAGGGTTGAATCACTATCTTGATGAAAAAGGAATTGCTTCCGTAATGGATATTGTAGGGAAATCAGTGTCAAAGTATTCTGATTGGGGAGATTTGGACCTCAATTATAAGGTTGTGGCGCGAATTCATCGTGAGCGCTGTATTCAGTGCAATAAGTGCTACATTTCTTGTGAAGATGCTTCCCATCAATGCATTGAGCGTCTCGTAGACGAAAACGGAAAAGAATATTTAAAAGTGCGCGAAGAAGATTGTGTAGGATGCAATTTATGTTCCATCGTCTGTCCGGTTGACGGAGCGATTGAGATGGTCGAAGTGCCAAGCGAACATCCCCCGATGACATGGAATGAACGGCAAGTGGCCCTTGGCCGGCTAAGCGGTTGCAGTGTGGATATCAAATCATTATAAATGAAGGAGGGTATCATGATGACAAAATTGATAAAAAATGGAACAATTGTCACCGCTACAGATATATATGAAGCCGATCTCCTCATTCAAGATGGGAAAATTGCAGTAATCGGGAGAAATTTAGATGAGAGCGGAGCGGAAGTGATTGATGCCACAGGTTGTTATGTGTTTCCAGGAGGCATTGATCCGCACACCCATTTAGATATGCCGTTTGGCGGCACTGTGACAAAAGACGACTTTGAGTCGGGGACGATTGCCGCCGCATTTGGCGGGACGACGACCATTATTGATTTTTGCTTAACGAATAAAGGTGAGCCCCTGAAAAAAGCGATTGAAACTTGGCATAACAAAGCGACGGGGAAAGCGGTGATCGATTACGGGTTCCATTTGATGATCAGTGAAATAACGGACGATGTGCTTGAAGAGCTTCCAAAAGTGATCGAAGAAGAAGGAATTACCTCCTTTAAAGTATTTATGGCGTATAAAGATGTGTTTCAAGCTGATGATGGAACCTTGTATCGGACGCTAGTCGCGGCAAAAGAACTCGGAGCGCTTGTCATGGTGCATGCCGAGAATGGAGACGTGATTGACTATTTAACGAAAAAAGCCTTGGAGGACGGGCATACTGATCCGATTTATCATGCATTAACGAGACCTCCAGAGCTAGAAGGAGAAGCGACGGGGCGCGCCTGTCAATTGACAGAACTCGCTGGTTCGCAATTGTACGTCGTTCATGTATCGTGTGCTCAAGCGGTAGAGAAAATTGCTGAAGCGCGCAATAAGGGGTTGAATGTATGGGGCGAAACTTGTCCCCAGTATCTGGTGCTCGATCAGTCCTATTTAGAAAAGCCGAATTTTGAAGGTGCTAAATATGTATGGTCACCGCCGCTTCGTGAGAAATGGCATCAAGAAGTGCTATGGAATGCCTTGAAAAACGGCCAGCTGCAAACGCTCGGATCTGACCAATGCTCATTTGATTTTAAAGGCCAAAAAGAATTAGGAAGGGGAGATTTTACCAAAATCCCAAATGGTGGTCCTATTATTGAGGATCGGGTGAGTATTCTTTTCAGTGAAGGAGTGAAAAAAGGGAGAATTACCCTCAACCAGTTTGTTGATATTGTATCAACAAGAATCGCCAAATTGTTTGGTCTATTCCCGAAGAAAGGAACCATTGCCGTCGGTGCGGATGCGGATTTAGTCATTTTTGATCCAACGGTTGAACGGGTGATTTCAGCCGAAACACACCATATGGCTGTGGATTATAATCCGTTTGAAGGGATGAAAGTAACAGGGGAACCTGTGTCGGTTTTATGTAGAGGAGAATTTGTGGTACGTGATAAACAATTTGTCGGGAAACCGGGGTACGGCCAATATGTTAAACGCGCGAAATATGGGGCGCTAATGGCCGACCAAGATGTGGTGAAAATGTCCTAACGTAAATAAATCATTGAACACCAACAAGCTGTGCCTGGCGGTAAGGATGCGGGTCACGACGAGAAGCGGGGGGTGTGTGATGACTTACCATCAGTTTCTACGTGAGCGAGAAAAGATCGATTACTTAATTGAACAAGGATACTATATGAAAAGCGTAAAAGAAAATTTAAGCGGATCGTTTGTTGAATTTGAGAAAGAAGACTCTTTGTCAGAAACAAGAGATATCCAAACACTGCATATTACAAACGCTGATGCACGCAAATATTTTTCGTCATTATTAATCCGCCAGCTCAGAAAACACCACGAATAGAGAGAAGAGCGATGCACATCGCGATAAGCGCCGGAACGAGTTCCTCTATATATCCTCAATCATTATAGAGGCAGGGCCGGCGCTTTGATTTTCATGAAACAGAGCGCGAATCGCCTAAATGAATGTCACATCTCATAACATAAAACGAGATCGATGATGTTGCTTTCTGTATAATGAAACGTAGAAGGCCATATATAGCCAAGCCGTTACATAAAAATTTGTGATAGAAGCAGGAGCGACCGTTTACGCTGCCTAATATTAAAATGGCATTGCCATGATTGGTGTAAGGGGAGTGAAACAAAGTGTATGAAGACTCCTACATTAACGGTTTCTGATATTCTAAAGCGGAAACATTTTGAACATGTTGAAGTGGTTGCAGGGCATAATGGGCTCAACCGCACTGTAAAATGGGTTCATGTTGTCGAGGTTGCGAAAATCCATCATCTGTTAAACGGAAAAGAGCTGATTTTATCTACTGGGGTAGGATGGAAGGAAAATAAGGAACTGTTTCGATCGTTTGTAGAACAGCTTATCAACTGTGACGCTTCGGGATTATGTATTGAAATCGGTATGCATACTCCTTCTGTTCCGCAAGAAGTAATCGATTTAGCGAATGCGCATCACTTTCCGATCATTCTCTTTCTCAAAGAAGTGCCTTTCGTTGAGATCACCCAAGACATCCACACTTATTTAATTAACCAACACTATGAAATCATCTCCGGACTAGAATCATATTCACAGCAATTAAACAAAAAATTACTTTCAATGGACCATTATAGTGAAATTTTAAAACTATTGCACCACTATTCGGGACATCAAGTGGTTTTTAAAATAAACGGCAGAGAGGTGGAGATATTTCCTAAATATAGCAAAACATTTAAGGAAGAACAGTTGATAGTTGACGACAACGCAGCTTCCAAGAAAAGAGTGGCCACCCAACCGATCCAATTTCTCGGGAATGAATATGCCGAGCTATCCATTGTGTCAACCGGAAAGGAAATCAGCGAATTTGATCTGCTGATTTTGGATCGTACGGCAACTGCGCTGGCACAGCATCTGCTTCGTGATTTGTATGTCGATGAAAAAAAGAGAGTAGAAGAAAATGAGTGGTTGAAAAGCTGGCTAGAGGGAGAGCATCCCATTGAAAATGTGTTTAGTTATTTGGCTGAGTATGGGGCAGAGCCAAATCCAAAAGGAGGGACAGTGCTTGTTGTCCGTTTTAAATCTTCAATGAAGCAATGCTCGAATTTAGACATGATTTATTTTAAAATGCTATGCCGGACGATTTTTGAACAACAAGGTTTTTCGACATTTCCTGTCGATTTTCACAGCAGC
The DNA here is from genome assembly GCF_052906625.1 of Geobacillus sp. CCR. Taxonomy (NCBI): domain Bacteria; kingdom Bacillati; phylum Bacillota; class Bacilli; order Caryophanales; family Anoxybacillaceae; genus Geobacillus; species Geobacillus sp. CCR. The sequence goes on from NZ_JBREBQ010000033.1 coordinate 3,684, forward strand.
ATCGTATTTATTATGATCAATAACAGGGAAATGAAAACATGGAAAAGTCGAATGAAAATAGGACTGAATTCTTTGCTTGAATCGGATTATATTCAAAAGAAGAAATTACCTCAATTTGTTGTCGGGGTCGGAAAATTTATCGAAAATGTTTCTCATATGGACAAAAGTTATCGGACGGCTTTAGAGACGATCAAAATTCAACATCATCTTGGCGGCAGAGCCAATAGCTGTTTTTATGAGGATTTGCATATCTATCGAATTATTTCCCTTATTCATAAATACAATGATTTGTATGAAGTTGTCATGGAATACTTAGAGCCTGTTCTTCAATACGATGAAAAATATAATGGAAACTTGTTGGAAACGTTAAAGGTATATTTGGCGTGTAACGGTTCAAAAAAAGAAACCGCACAAAGACTATTTGTCGTTAGGCAAACGCTGTATCATCGAATCCAAAAACTAGAGTCGCTTTTAGGAGAGGATTTTATGAATCCGGAAAAACGGCTCGCTATTGAGTTTATGATCAAGGCATATGAATATTTACACTCGCAAAGTATGGAAAACAAATATGTGCAGCATGATCGGTTGCGAAGATTGTAAGTAAGAAGTCTCCCCCCTGAGAAGCGAAAAGCAGAAGATGCCGTAGGCTTCTAGGGGGATTTCTTTCGTAAAAACATCCATGAGCAATTTTTTGCTCTCCACCGACATGAAAATCTCAGTCCAAGGCGCGCACATTTTCAAAATTTGGTCACATTGTGGAATAAATAGGCTAATCGCTTTTACGCTTTGTCTAGTGAAGGCAATCAAAAACTGGAGGATAATTTTGTGTAACAATACAAAATATTTAGATCATGAACAAAGATAGGAATAAGGAGGAGAATCTGATGTCCATCACCAAACCGGAAACAACGGTTCTCAAAAACTATATCGGCGGACAGTGGGTGGCATCGAGTGGCACAGAAACGCTAGAAGTCCCGAACCCGGCGACTGGGGAAGTGTTGGCGCGTGTTCCGATCTCAACCAAAGAGGATGTCGATCAAGCGGTGCAAGCAGCCAAGAAAGCGTTTGCGACGTGGAAAGATGTCCCTGTTCCCAAACGAGCGCGGATTATGTTTTCATTTCACCATTTGTTAAACCAGCATCATGAGGAATTAGCGGAGCTTGTCGTACAGGAAAATGGCAAAGCGTATAAAGAAGCGTACGGAGAAATTCAACGGGGGATTGAATGCGTGGAGTTTGCGGCCGGCGCTCCGACTTTGCTGATGGGGGAATCGCTGTCGAATATTGCGGAAGAGATTGACTCGGAAATGTTTCGTTATCCGTTGGGAGTTGTGGCAGGGATCACTCCGTTCAACTTCCCCATGATGGTGCCGCTTTGGATGTTCCCGTTGGCGATTGTGTGCGGCAATACGTTTGTATTGAAGCCATCGGAACGGACGCCCATTTTGGCCAATAAGTTAGCAGAACTGTTTACGGAGGCAGGTGCCCCTCCTGGAGTGCTCAATGTCGTTCATGGAGCGCATGAGGTGGTCAACGCCTTGATTGATCATGAGGATATTCGTGCGATTTCATTTGTCGGTTCACAGCCAGTGGCCAAGTATGTGTATGAACGGACAGCAGCGCAAGGCAAACGAGTGCAGGCGTTGTCGGGGGCGAAAAATCATCATATTGTCATGCCAGATGCGGATGTAGAGACGGCCGTACAACATGTGATCAGCTCAGCGTTTGGCAGCGCGGGCCAGCGTTGCATGGCTTGCAGTGCAGTCGTGATTGTCGGGGAAAACGAAACGTTCGTCCGTCGGTTGAAACAAAAAGCGGATGAGTTGATTATTGGGAATGGTATGGATCCGGAAGTGTTATTAACCCCGGTCATTCGGCAGTCTCACCGTGAAAAGGTGCTAGGCTACATTCAGAAGGGGATTGAAGAGGGTGCTGTATTGCTTCGCGATGGACGAAAGGAAATGGATGATAGACCCGAAGGCAATTTTTTAGGTCCCACGATTTTTGATTATGTCACCCCGGATATGACGATCGCCAAAGAAGAGATCTTCGCACCTGTATTAAGTTTGCTGAGGGCCAATGATTTAGATGAAGCGCTCAGCTATATTCGGAAGTCTCGGTATGGGAACGGGGCGACGATTTATACAAAGGATGCGAAGGCCGTCCGGAAATTCCGTGAAGAGGCCGATGCGGGGATGTTGGGCATTAACGTCGGCGTGCCGGCGACGATGGCGTTTTTCCCGTTCTCTGGCTGGAAAGATTCGTTTTACGGCGATCTTCATGTGAATGGAAAAGATGGCGTGAATTTTTACACGCGCAAAAAGATGATTACTTCCCGGTTTGATTTTTAACCTGTGTTGGGTGAAAGGGGCAGAGAATCATGCAAACTGAACAAACCCACCAACTGTGGCTCGACAAAGATGACCGATATATCTGGCATTCGATGAAGCCATATAACCCACAAGCAACGCTGATTGCCGCCGAAGCAAAAGGCTGCTGGGTGACGGATGCAGCTGGCCATCAGTATTTGGATGCGATGGCCGGGCTCTGGTGCGTCAACGTCGGCTACGGGCGCGAGGAACTCGCCGAAGCGGCGTATGAGCAGCTGAAGACGCTGGCGTATTTCCCGTTGACGCAAAGCCACTTGTCGGCGATTCAGCTCGGGGAAAAGCTCAACGAACTGTTAGGCGATGAGTATGTGATTTTCTTTTCCAACAGCGGGTCGGAAGCGAACGAAACGGCGTTTAAAATCGCCCGCCAATACCATCAGCAACGCGGGGAGCATCATCGGTACAAAATCATTTCCCGCTACCGGGCGTACCATGGGAATTCGATGGGGGCGCTCTCAGCCACCGGGCAGGCGCAGCGGAAATACAAATACGAGCCGCTCGCCCCAGGTTTCATCCACGTGCCGCCGCCGGATGTCTACCGCGACCCGGATGCGGCGGACGATCCGCGCCGACTGCGGGCGGTAAAGGCCATTGATGATGTCATGACGTGGGAGTTGAGCGAAACGATTGCGGCCGTCATTATGGAGCCGATCATCACCGGGGGCGGTGTGCTCATTCCTCCGGACGGGTATATGAAAGCGGTCAAAGAAGTGTGTGAAAAACACGGGGCTTTGCTTATTGTCGATGAAGTCATCTGCGGCTTCGGCCGGACGGGAAAAGCGTTCGGATTTCAACACTACGGCGTCAAGCCGGACATTATCACGATGGCGAAAGGCATTACGAGCGCGTATTTGCCGCTGGCGGCAACGGCGGTTCGGAAAGAGATTTACGAGGCGTTCAAAGGAACAGGCGAATACGACTATTTCCGCCATGTCAATACGTTTGGGGGCCATCCGGCTGCTTGTGCGGTGGCGCTGAAAAACATCGAGATTATGGAGGAGGAGCGTCTGTTTGACCGTTCGCGTGAAGCGGGCGAATGGCTGCTTTCGGCACTGAAAACGAAACTGGCCGACCATCCGTACGTCGGGGATGTGCGCGGCAAAGGGCTGCTTGTCGGCATTGAATTGGTCGCCGACCGAGCGACGAAAGAGCCTCTTGATGTGTCGCTTGTCAATCAAGTGATCCATCGATGCAAAGAAAACGGCCTCATCATCGGCAAAAACGGAACGACAGTCGCCGGGTACAACAACGTGCTCACCTTATCGCCGCCGCTTTGCATCACGGATGATGAACTTTCGTTTGTGGTGCGTGTCTTGACCGGGGCGCTAGCGGCCATTCAATAAGAAGAAGGACAAACGCCAGCTTGGGTCGACAGGCTGGTGTTTTATTTGCCTTCGTGCAGACATTCGGAAAAACATAGAAGCAGGCGGCTGTCGCTAGGGCTGAACGTTCTCCCGCCTATGCGCTTGTTCTTCGAGATGGGAGATTCTTAGACACCTGCCTCAGGGCAGGCTGCCCGATCATCGATTCCTGTGTGTTTGACGAAAGATCGATCATGAACACTGAATGGCCATTCCGAACAAGAGCCGTTTTAACCCCATTCAAATACATACGTTAATGGAATAGCTAAGTCCTTAAATTGTGCGGAATGCAGCGTGTCTTGTTGTCCGTATGTTGCATGTCGTTGATATGTACCTTCGTGCAAATAGTACACATGAATCATTTTATTAGCAGTATCAACAATCCAATATTCCGCAATTCCATAGTGTTGGTAAGTATAAAATTTTTCGTTGTAGTCTTTTAAAGCGGTTGAAGGTGACAAGACTTCAACAACCAGTGTAGGTGCCCCGTAACATCCTTTTTGGACAATCTGTTTTTTATTGCAAATCACGGCAATATCGGGTTGGACAATGTCATCAGGGGTTTCATACGTTTCATTTTTGCTAAGGAATACATCAAACGGCGCCATAAAAACATAACAATGTTTGTTTTGGAAAAAATGGCGCAAAGCAAAATACAATTCTCCGACTGCAAATTGATGTTCCGAAGATGGAGCAGGTGTCGTATTATATGCTTTTCCATTTATAAGTTCCCAGCGACCTTCCCATGTTTTCCAGTCAGCGTAAGTGTAAATTTTGTTCGAGTCAGGGATATTGCCCATTGTTTCACCCTCTTTCATTTTTAAGAATACGTTTGTTTACAGTTTAGCAAAAGAAATCAAGGAAGTGTAGGGAGGACTTTCATTAGACGTTTATTTATCACCCGCTTACGCTCACAAGCGGGAGTGAGGGTCTTCTTGGTTCAGGATGATAAAAAAGGAATCTGGCGTTTGGTTGTCGAATGACATGAGAGAAGAATGCATGAAGAAAGGGAGAGGAATGATGTCCGCATTTCAAGCGTTTGTCGTCAACAAAACCGAAACAGAATTTACCGCCGGCGTGCAGACGATATCCATGGATGATTTGCCGGAAGGAGACGTCGTTGTCCGCGTCCATTATTCAAGCGTCAACTACAAAGATGGATTGGCGTCCATTCCGGACGGCAAAATTGTGAAAACGTATCCGTTCGTGCCGGGAATTGATTTGGCCGGGGTGGTTGTCTCGTCGCAACATCCGCGCTTCCGCGAAGGGGACGAGGTGATCGCGACCGGATATGAAATCGGTGTGACGCATTTCGGGGGCTACAGCGAGTACGCCCGGCTGCACGGCGATTGGCTCGTGCCGCTGCCAAAAGGGTTGACGTTGAAAGAAGCGATGGCGATCGGCACGGCTGGGTTCACGGCGGCATTGTCCATTCACAGGCTTGAGGAGCATGGGTTGACGCCGGAACGCGGACCGGTGCTTGTCACGGGGGCGACGGGCGGCGTCGGGAGTCTGGCTGTGTCGATGCTATCGAAGCGCGGCTATACGGTGGAAGCGAGCACAGGCAAAACGGCGGAGCACGACTATTTGCGCGCCCTCGGCGCCAAGGAAGTGTTGACGCGCGAAGACGTCACGGCTGAACGCATTCGTCCGCTTGATAAGCAGCGCTGGGCCGCGGCGGTCGACCCGGTCGGCGGCCGGACGCTGGCGACGGTGTTAAGCCGCATCCGCTACGGCGGAGCGGTGGCGGTGAGTGGACTGACCGGAGGGGCGGAAGTGCCGACGACGGTCCATCCGTTTATTTTGCGCGGTGTCAGCTTGCTTGGCATCGATTCTGTCTATTGTCCAATGGATGTGCGCCTCCGCATTTGGGAGCGGCTCGCTGGCGACTTAAAGCCGGATTTGGAGCGGATTGCTCAAGAGATTTCGCTCGCTGAATTGCCGCAAGCGCTTAAGCGCATTTTGCGCGGCGAACTGCGCGGCCGGATGGTGGTGCGGCTGGGATGACGTTCGGACGCAATCGAACGGAAGCAGCGTCCGAACTTGGTGCTCTCCACATCTTCTTTTTGAATGATCCTTGATGAGTGAAGGCGACGGAAAGGGGAAGTGTGCAGAAGAAGAAAGGAAAGACGCAGGGGGAAGCACCTGCGTCTTTTTTTTGTGATCTCGAACCCATTTTTCGACGTGAGCGTAGGCGGGGGAGCGTTCATCCCCGCAATTGATACCGCTCGAGCTCCGCGAAAAAGTCTTTCACAAACCGGTAAAACACTTTCACCGACGGGGCGAGCTCGTGATGGTCGGAGACGATGATGCCGACATTTCGCTTCACTTGCGGCATTTCAATCGGCACTTTGGCGGCGTAGCGAAGCAAGCTTTCCGACAGGGCGCTCTCCGGCAAGAGGGTCACGCCGATGCCGGCGGAGACAAGCCCTTTAATGGCATCGAGATCTTCGCCTTCCGATGAGATGTTGGGCGAAAATCCGGCTTGGTGGCAAGCGTCAATGACGATTTGATGCAAAATGTATCCCTTTGGAAACGTAACAAACGGGTCGTGGCGCAGTTCGTTTAACACGATCCGGTCGCGGCGAGCGAGCGGATGGCTGTTCGGCAGGAGGGCCGCAAACGGTTCAGAAAATAAAATTTCCCCTTTGATGCCGATTTCGCGTGCGGGAATTGGTCCAAGAAAGGCCAAGTCAATTTCCCGTTTTTTCACCGCTTCGATTAAATAATAGTACGACCCTTGGCGGAGATGGAACGAGACGTTTGGGTGTTCCGCTTTAAAGGCGGAGATGACCATGGGCATCATGTGGCTTGCCAGGCTTGTCGGAAACCCGATTTTAATCGTCCCGCGCTCCGGGTCTAAATATTCTTCGATTTGTTGCTTTGCATCATCGACCGCCTTCAACACCGCTTCGGCGTGCGGCAAAAAATGACGGCCGATGGGGGTGAGCTTCACGTTCCGCCCTTCCCGTTCAAAAAGCTGCACGCCAAGCTCCGCTTCTAAGTTTGCGATTTGCCGGCTGATCGCCGACTGCGCGACATGGAGGGCATCGGCGGCTTCGGAGACGTGTTCGCGCCGGGCGACTTCCACGAAATATTGCAGCTGCCGCAGCTCCATTTTTCTCCCTCCTTTTGATTGATCGCAAAATGAGATGGATTTTATCTAAATTATATATTGTTTATATTAATTTTGAAAACTACAATGAATATTACAGACAATTCGGAACGGGAGGGGAAGGCAGCATGAAACACTACGGATTACCGGAAGCACAAGGGTTATATCGCCCGGAATTTGAGCATGATGCATGCGGGATCGGGTTTTATGCGCATTTGAAAGGAAAACCGTCACATGACATTATCGAAAAAGCGCTCCATATGCTTCGCCAGCTTGAACACCGCGGCGGACAAGGGAGCGATCCGGAAACGGGCGATGGCGCGGGCATTATGACGCAAATTCCGCATGAGTATTTTCAAGCGGTGTGCGGCGGGATGAACTTGCCGGAAAAAGGGCGCTACGGGGTCGGGATGTTCTTTTTGCCGGAAGAGGAAGCGAAACGGGCGTACTATGAATCGATGTTCAATGAGATCGTCGCTCAAGAAGGGCAACGGCTGCTCGGATGGCGGACAGTTCCAGTTGATCGTGAAAAGCTTGGCAAACTGGCGCGGCAAAGCCAGCCGTTCATCCGCCAAGTGTTTGTCGCGGCAAGTGATGACGTGGCTGATGAGTTGGCGTTTGAACGGAAGCTGTATGTGATCCGCAAACAATTCGAAAAATGTGTGGAAAACAACGAGTGCTATGTAGCGAGCTTCTCGAGCCGGACGATCGTTTATAAAGGGTTGCTTACGCCGGAACAAATCGATGCGTTTTATTTGGATTTGCAAGATGAACGGTTCCGTTCGGCGTTTGCCCTCGTGCACTCGCGCTTCAGCACGAACACGTTCCCGAGCTGGGAGCGGGCCCATCCGAACCGCTATTTGATCCATAACGGCGAGATCAACACGCTGCGCGGCAATGTCAACTGGATGACGGCGCGCGAGAAACAATTTGTGTCGGAAGCGTTCGGCGCGGATTTGGAAAAAGTCGTGCCGATTTTGGATACGAACGGCAGCGACTCGTCGATTTTGGACAATGCGTTTGAATTTTTCGTTCTCGCTGGCCGGAAGCCGGCCCATGTCGCGATGATGCTCATTCCGGAACCGTGGTTTTGGGATGAGCAGATGGACGGGGCGAAAAAGGCGTTTTACGAGTACCACAGCTGTCTCATGGAGCCGTGGGACGGACCGACGGCGATTTCGTTCACCGACGGCAAGCAAATCGGCGCCATTTTGGACCGGAACGGTTTGCGTCCGGCCCGCTATTATGTCACCAAAGACGACTACATTATTTTCTCATCCGAAGTCGGCGTCATCGATGTTGACCCGAACAACATTTTATATAAAGAGCGGCTGAGCCCGGGGAAAATGCTGTTGGTTGACCTCGAGCAAGGGCGCATCATCTCTGACCAGGAAATCAAGGAAGAAATGGCTCATGAAAAGCCATATCGCCAATGGATCAACGAGCAAATGATCACGCTTGGCGATCTGGAAATTCCGGAGGACGTCGAAGCGCCGAAGCAGCTTGTCAAGCTGCAAAAAGCGTTCGGCTACACGTTTGAAGATGTGGAAAAAACGATTTTGCCGATGGCGGCGGAAGGAAAAGATCCGACCGGCGCTATGGGCATGGACGCGCCGCTTGCCGTGCTGTCGGAGCGGCCGCAAAGTTTGTTCAACTACTTCAAGCAGCTGTTCGCCCAAGTGACAAATCCGCCGATTGATGCGATCCGCGAATATGTCGTCACCTCGACGATGACGCTGCTTGGCAAAGAAGGGAACATTTTGCATCCGGACGCCAAAGCGGCGCGGCGCATCCGCTTGGAAACTCCGCTATTGACGAACGAAGAGCTCGCAGCGTTAAAAGCCAATCCGTACCCGGAATTTGCGTGCGCGGTGCTGCCTACGCTGTTTACTGATGATTTGAAACAGGCGCTTGATGAGCTGTTTGCCAAAGCGGATGAAGCGATCGAAAACGGCGCGGCGCTCCTCGTGTTGTCCGACCGCGGCGTTGATGACACGCATGTGGCGATTCCGGTGTTGCTGGCGGTAAGCGGGCTTCATCAACACCTTGTCCGCAACGGGACGCGCACAAACGTCAGCCTGCTTGTCGAAAGCGGCGAAGCGCGGGAAGTGCACCATTTTGCGGCGCTCATCGGCTACGGGGCGGACGCCATCAACCCGTACTTGGCGCTCGAGACCATCCGCCAGGCGTCAGAAAACGGCGTCATCGCCTTGTCGTACCGGGAAGCAGCGAAAACGTACATCAAGGCGGCTGTTGACGGCGTCGTCAAAGTGATGTCGAAAATGGGCATTTCGACGGTGCAAAGCTACCGCGGCGCGCAAATTTTTGAAGCGGTCGGCATCGGCGACGATGTCATTGAGGAATACTTCACCGGCACGGCGTCGCAAATCGGCGGCATCGGGCTTGCGGAAATTGCGAAAGAAGCGAAAATGCGCCACGAAGCCGCTTTCGGAGCGCGGCATGAAGACGATGTGCTCGATGCAGGCAGCGAGCTGCAATGGCGGCGCAACGGCGAACATCACGCGTTCAATCCGAAGACGATCCATTTGCTGCAGTGGGCGTGCCGGAAAAACGATTACAACCTCTATAAACAATATTCGAAACTGGCCAATGAAGAACAGTTGACGTTCTTGCGCAATTTGTTCGATTTCGATTCGAGCCGGCAACCGGTGCCGATTGAGGAAGTCGAACCGGTCGAGTCGATCGTCCGCCGCTTTAAAACAGGGGCCATGTCGTTCGGTTCGATCAGCCAGGAAGCCCATGAGGCGCTGGCGATCGCCATGAACCGGATCGGCGGAAAAAGCAACAGCGGCGAGGGCGGCGAAGACCCGGCCCGCTATGTGAAAGATGAAAACGGCGACTGGCGCCGCAGCGCGATCAAACAAGTGGCGTCCGGACGTTTTGGCGTAAAAAGCCATTATTTGGTCAATGCCGATGAATTGCAAATCAAAATGGCCCAAGGAGCAAAACCGGGTGAAGGCGGGCAGCTTCCGGCCAACAAAGTGTATCCGTGGGTCGGCAAAGTGCGCGGCTCAACGCCAGGGGTGGAGCTCATCTCTCCGCCGCCGCACCATGACATTTACTCGATTGAAGATTTGGCCCAACTCATTTATGATTTGAAAAACGCCAACAAAGATGCGCGCATCAGCGTGAAGCTCGTCGCCAAAGCCGGCGTTGGCACGATCGCCGCTGGCGTGGCGAAAGGGAACGCCGATGTCATTGTCATCAGCGGCTATGACGGCGGCACGGGCGCTTCGCCGAAAACGAGTATTAAACATGCCGGCCTGCCGTGGGAGCTTGGTTTGGCGGAAACGCATCAGACGCTCATGCTCAATGGGTTGCGCGACCGCGTCGTTCTAGAAACCGACGGCAAATTGATGACCGGCCGTGACGTTGTGATGGCGGCGCTGTTTGGGGCCGAAGAATTCGGATTTGCGACGGCACCGCTCGTCGTTTTAGGCTGTGTCATGATGCGCGTCTGCCATTTGGATACATGCCCGGTCGGCGTGGCGACGCAAAATCCGGAACTGCGCAAAAAATTCACCGGGAAGCCAGAACATGTCGTCAACTTTATGTACTTTGTCGCTCAAGAAGTGCGGGAAATTATGGCGGAGCTCGGCTTCCGCACGATCGACGAAATGGTCGGCCGCGTCGATGTCTTGAAGGTAAGCGAGCGGGCGAAAGCGCATTGGAAAGCGAAACATCTCGATCTGTCGCGTCTTCTGTACCAAGTCGATGGACCGCGCACTTGCATCAAAGGGCAAAACCATCGTTTGGAAGAGACGCTTGATCATACAGAAATTTTGCCGGCGGTGCAGCCAGCGCTTGAACGGCAGGAGCCGGTCGAACTTCACCTCGCCATCCGCAACGTCCACCGCACGGTCGGGGCGATGACCGGCAGCGAGATTTCGAAACGCTACGGTGAGGAAGGGTTGCCGGATGATACGATCCGCCTCCATTTCACCGGATCGGCCGGGCAAAGTTTTGCGGCGTTTGTGCCGAAAGGGATGACGCTCGAGCTCGTCGGCGACGCGAACGACTACGTCGGCAAAGGGCTTTCCGGCGGCAAAGTGATCGTCCGTCCGCCGCATGAGGCGCCGTTTGCCGCAGCGGACAATGTCATTATCGGCAACGTCGCTTTCTACGGGGCGACGAGCGGCGAGGCGTACATTCGCGGCCGCGCCGGTGAACGGTTCTGTGTGCGCAACAGCGGCGTTCATGCCGTTGTTGAGGGAGTCGGCGATCACGGGTGTGAATATATGACCGGCGGCCGCGTCGTCATCCTCGGTTCGGTTGGCAAAAACTTCGCCGCTGGCATGTCCGGGGGCATCGCTTACGTTCTCGCTGACGAAGACAGCTGGCAGCAAACCGCCAACCTTGAGCTCGTCTCGTTTGAGCGGCTCGAAGACGAGGAAGAAATTCGCGACGTGCGTCGGATGATCGAAAACCATTACCGCTATACGGGAAGCCCGCGGGCGGCGTTAGTGCTCGAAGAGTGGGATGCGTATGTCCGCCGGTTTGTCAAAGTCATTCCACACAACTACAAACTGATGGTGGAAACGATTCAAGCGCTCGAACAATCCGGGTTTTCGTATGATGAAGCTGCCTTGGCGGCGTTTGAAACGGTGGCGAAACGGAAAAAAGCGGCTGCCGTCGGTGTCCATGTGTTGCAAGCGGCCGCGAAATAAGGTCTTCCTTTCGGGCGGCTGTGGCATGGCGGCGCCGCTTTGGCCCCGCGGCCGCGCGGGGCTCGCTTTTTGACTGGCCTAACAGGCGGGAAGGCCGCATCGGGGAGAAGAGAGGACGTGTACGGAAAGAAGGAGGGGGAACCATCGTGGGAAAAGCAACAGGGTTTATGGAATATGCACGCGAGGAGGAAAAAAAGCGCGACCCGCTTTCCCGTCTTGATGATTGGAAAGAATATACACAGCCGTTTTCGGAAGAGGTGCTGGCCCGCCAAGGCGCCCGCTGTATGGACTGTGGCACGCCGTTTTGTCATATGGGATTGGAGCTGAACGGCCTTACCTCGGGGTGTCCGGTGCACAACTTGATCCCAGAATGGAACGATTTGGTGTACCGAGGGCGCTGGAAAGAAGCGCTTGACCGACTTTTAAAGACCAATAATTTCCCGGAATTTACTGGACGCGTCTGTCCGGCGCCATGCGAAGGATCGTGCACGGTGGCCATTTCCGACCCAGCGGTTGCGATTAAAGGAATCGAACGGGCCATTATTGATAAAGGGTTTGCTGAAGGATGGGTGAAACCGCGCATCCCGAAGACGCGCACGGGGAAAAAGGTGGCCATCGTCGGCTCCGGCCCGGCCGGGTTGGCCTGCGCTGACCAACTCAACCAAGCCGGCCATTCGGTGACGGTGTATGAGCGGGCTGACCGCATCGGCGGCTTATTGATGTACGGCATTCCGAATATGAAGTTGGAAAAAGAAGTGGTCGAGCGGCGGGTGCGTCTGCTCGAAGAGGAAGGCATCACGTTTATTACGAACACCGAAGTCGGCAAAGATATTATGGCTGACGAACTTCGTGCTCAGTACGACGCCGTCGTCTTGTGCATCGGTGCGCAAAAGCAGCGCGATTTGGCCATTGAAGGCCGGGAGCTTGAGGGGGTCCATTTTGCGATGGATTATTTGACCGGCGTGACGAAAAGTTTATTGGATTCGAATTTTGCCGACGGCCAGTTTATCGATGCCAAGGGAAAACGTGTCATCGTGATCGGGGGCGGCGACACGGGGGCCGACTGCGTGGCGACCGCGCTGCGCCAAGGCTGCAAAAGCGTCGTCCAGTTTGGCAAACACCCGGCTTTGCCGGACAAGCGCCCAGACAATAACCCTTGGCCGCAATATCCGCTCGTTTTCACGCTTGATTATGCGTATGAGGAAGCGAAGGCGAAATTTGGGGCAGACCCGCGTCAATATTGCATTCAAACGAAAAAAATCGTAGGCGACGAGCACGGCCGCGTGAAAGAGCTGCATACGATTCAAATGGAAAAAATCATTGATGAAAACGGCAAAGCGATCTTTAAAGAAATTCCGGGGACGGAACAAGTATGGCCGTGTGATTTGGTGTTTATCGCCATCGGGTTTGAAGGGCCAGAGCAGCCGTTGTTGAAGCAGTTTGGCGTTGAAACGATCAACAACAAAGTGAAAGCCCCATACGGCAAATATACAACAAACATCGAGGGCGTGTTTGCGGCTGGCGACGCCCGCCGCGGCCAAAGCCTGATCGTTTGGGCGATCCACGAGGGCCGGGGGGCGGCCCGTGAAGTGGACCGGTTCCTGATGGGAGAGACGAAGCTGCCGTCGTAACGGTTGTTTCCTCCTTAAAAAGTGTTGCTTTTTAAGGAGGATTTTTCTTTTGTTCATGAAAATATATTAAGTTATAATGAGGAACTTTCAATGTTTCCTTTTGGTTTGATCTCCGTACAAATCGACTTTGATATCCAGTGGTGGGCAACCGACTGATGCGGTTGTGAGGAAGCATCAACAAGGAGTGAGTCAGAGTGAACCGACGATTATGGATGATAGCGGCTGTCGGCGCGGTCTTTTTTTTGGCTGTTTGGGCAAGCGTGGCAGCCGGGGTGACAAAGGCGGCTGACGAAGGTGGGCTGCAGCTGTTTGATTCATGGCAATGGCTCGATCCGTTTACGTTTCTCGGCAATGAGAAAACAATAGGCATCATCAGTGTGATGCTTGTCATTGGTTTATGGTTTTTCCGCCGCGATGTCTATGGAATGGTGTTGGTTGTCGTCGCTGTTGGTGGGGGGTATGGCATCAACGAATGGATCAAGCATGTTGTGGGGCGGGAGCGCCCGCCGCATGCCGAGATCGGGGGGTTCAGTTTTCCGAGCGGCCACGCGATGATCGGGACGATTTACTTGCTGCTTTTAGCGTATTTTTTGGCGCAAACGCGCACCAAGCGTGGAGAACGGGCGGCCATTTACGGCGTGTTTGCGGCGCTGGCGCTCTTAACTGGCTTAAGCCGGTTAAGCTTGCAAGTGCATTATCCGTCTGATGTGCTTGGCGGGTTTGTGCTTGGCGGTGCTTACTTGGCGGCCTGTCTTGCTCTTTATCGGATGTGGATTCATCGAGGCGGCCGTTTGTAGCTGATCATCAAAAAATCATTTTTTGCCCCATGTTGATTTGATGATGAAGCCGATTCATCGGTTTGATTTAGCGTCTGATCTTGTCGAAAAGGAGAAGAAAATCTCTTTTTCTATACTATGACGTTGTGTGGGACAATGATACAATGGGGGAAAGGAGGTGAGAAACGATGAGCCAAGCCGAACTCGTGCAACTAATGGCTGAATTGCTTGACCAAAAGTTGAATCCGATCCACATGCGGCTCGATCGGATCGAAGGCGATGTCCGGGCCCTTCAAGAAGGACAAGCGCGTTTGGAAGGCGAGATCCAAGCGCTGAAAGAAGGACAGGCGCGCTTGGAAGGTGAAGTGCAGTTGTTGCAAGAGGGGCAAGCCCGCTTGGAACAGCGGCTTCACCGGGTGGAAGAGGATGTGCGCACATTAAAAGCGGACATGGACGCGGTCAAAGGTGACGTGCAAACGTTGAAAGCGGACATGGACGCGGTCAAAGGCGACGTGCAAACGTTGAAAGCGGACATGGACGCGGTCAAAGGCGACGTGCAAACGTTGAAAGCGGACATGGACGCGGTCAAAGGCGACGTGCAAACGTTGAAAGCGGACATGGACATGATCAAGGGCGACGTGCAAACGCTCAAAGAAGGGCAACAACGGCTTGAAGCGAAAGTTGAACGGGTCGAAGAAAAAGTTGACAACCTCGCAACAGAAATGCGGAGCCACTTTCGCCACATCGAGAACATGCTTCATAAGCATCAGGCCGCTCTTGATCTGGCTTCGCGCGAGTTCTCTTCCAAACAGGCATCCATCGATTATTTGATGAAAAAAGTGACAGAGCATGATATGGAAATTTTCCACTTAAAAAATTATCTCCAACCATAATGTTCTTCACCGCAACAAAGAAAAAAGTCTAAAAGGCCGGTGGTAACTAGGAAAATGCGATGGAATAAGGCGTGTTTTCACTGGTCTTCTAGACAGCTTTTTCAGCATATGCTTTATAGAGGAAAGATCTGAGTCACAGGGAGGAAGCGATATGGCGGCCCGGATCGTGAAAACGGGGTATGCGTTGGCGTTTTTGTGCATCATTGCCGGCATTGTGTATTTTTTTGCCGCCAACTGGCCGGGGATGGGGCGAGAGGTGAAAGTCGGAATCAGCATCGGCATGATGGCGGCATTTTACATCGCAAGCGCGGCGCTTTGGGGCCGCCATCGTTTCTTAGGGCGCTGGATGCTGATCGGCGGGGTGTTGTCATTTGGCATTGCGTTGGCGTTGCTTGGACAAATTTACAATTCGCATGCTGACAGTTATTGGCTGTTTCTTGCCTGGCTTGCGCCGACCGCTTTGTTGGCGCTGCTGACAAAAGAACGGGTGCTGTCCGTGATCGCGATTGGGTTGTTGCAGCTTGCGTGCTGGTTTTATTATTTTCCGTCCGCTTATCGGATTGAGTGGACGGAATGGTCGTCGTTTGGTTTGCTCTTATTGTTTGCAGCGATCAACGGCGTGCTGGTTGGTGTCAGCCGTACGCCGTTAGTCGCCCATCTCGCTTATATTGCCATGCAAGGTTGGCTGCTTGTGATTGACGTAACCGGTTTTTCCTATGGGCGCGACGCATGGTGGCCATACGTGTATACCGTGTTGCTCGCCGTGTTGCTTTATTATTTTCTTGTCATCGCCAAGCAGCGGCCGTACGTGTTGTTGACGAGTTTGTTTGCTGGACTGTTTTTGTTCATTCAATACATTCGCTTGCTCGCAGATCATTTTGAAACGTGGCTGCTTCTCATTGGGCTTATGGCGGCCGCTGCTGTGCTGTGCGGCGGCGTTGTGCTATTGCGGCGGGCTGGGCTGTTTTCAGCGGAGACGAAAGCTGGAAGGCGTTTTTTGGAGTCGTTTCAAGCGATTGTCACGCTTGCGGCTTCCGCGTTGGCCATACAAAGCCTGCTTGGCTTGTATTTCCTTTGGACAGAGTCATGGTCGCCTTACGTGCTCTTTTTCATTTCCATCTTTGGATTTGTCGTTCCCGCCTCATTTGGCCGGCGTTGGAATCCGGTCGTTCGTTATACACTGCTTGCTATTGGTTACGGGCTCGGGGTGGCGATGGCGTGGGAGGTCTCGCGGTCGACTCTGTTCCTCTATGCCATTGGGCTTGCGATTGGCGTCATCCGATCATCAGACAGCGGAGTGCGCCGGTTGACGACGGCGGCGCTGACGGTCTATTTAGGGATCGCCTTAAGTTCGGTGATGGATGACGGCCGGATGGTGTTGCTCACCTTGGCTTTGGTCAACGGCGGGTTGTATGCGTATGGCCGCTTTCGCGAAACGCCGTTTCTCACTCCGCTTGTCTTGGCGTTCGGCGCGCTTGGGATTGCGACAAGCGTTGATGTGTTTGCGGCTGATGGACTGTACGTGACGTTGAATATCGCCATGATTTTGGCGCTTGCCTTCTTTCTTTTCCGCGGTCGGCAACTGGAGCGGAAGACCGCTTGGGTGTACACAGCGCTTTATCTCGTGCTGAAATATTATGAACTCGCATGGAATTTGCTTCATAAATCGGTCAGTTTGCTGGCGGCGGGAGCGGTGTTGCTCGCATGGGCGGTATGGCTTGAGAAACGAAATGGCTTCACATGGAGGCTGGGCGTGCGCTGGGGGCGGCGCGTTTCGTTGTTGACGCTCATAGTCGTGATCGCTCAATTTTCATTTTTAGGTTATACCGTGTGGCAAAAAGAACGATTGTTGCGATATGGTGATGTAGTAAAGTTGGAACTTGAACCGTTGGATCCACGTTCCATGTTGCAAGGGGATTATATTCAGCTTCGGTACGATATTTCCACCATTCCGTCGCTTGACGGAAGCGGACGGGTGCAAGTCGGGCTGCGAAAAGGAGAGGACGGGGTGCACCGTTTGGCTGGCGTATATATGGTCAATGGGGAAAAAAGGCCGGGATACACGCCGCAACCGGGGGATGTGATCATCACCGGTACGTTTCACGGCCCGCAAGTCCTGTATGGCATTGAATCGTATTTCATTCCGGAAAAAACGGGGATGAAACGGCAAGAGAATGTTCGGTTTGCCTATGTGCGCGTGAGCGAAAACGGTGATGCGCTGCTCGAAGCGATCCGTGCTGAATAAGGATGGCGGGGGAAGCAGGAAAAACTACTCCCCCGCGTAACGATCCAGCACGCGGTCAACCGCGCTGCCGTATGTTTCGCCAAATAAATTTAGATGAACGAGCAAGTAAAACAGCTGGTAGAGTGGTTTTCGGCCATGATAATCAGCCGAGAGCGGCATAAGCTCGCGATAGCTCTCATAAAACCGGACTGGGAAGCCGCCAAACAGCTCGGTAAACGCGATCTCAAACTCATGATGGCCATATAAAACAGACGGATCGATCAAATACGGCACTCCGTCTGGTCCTGGAATCCAGTTGCCGCTCCATAAATCGCCATGCAAAAGCGACGGAAAACAGTCATCCGGGAGCCATTGGTCAAGCCGCTCGAGCAGCCATTCGAGACGTTTGCGCCGCTTGACGGGCAGGAGGCCTCTCTCCGCCGCTCGCGTTATTTGTGGTCTAAGGCGGGCGTCGCGGTAATAGTCGGTCCAGCGGCCGTACCAGCCGTTGCGCTGCGGCAGCATGCCGATATAGGTATCGCGGTCAAGCCCGAACGCCGGTCCGCGGCATTGATGGAGGCGGGCAAGGCCGCGGCCGAGCTGTTCGGCCGTCTGTTCCGTTTCTGTTCCTTCGATCCACTCCAAGACGAGCCAGCCCCAGCCGTCCGCTTCCCCGAAGCCGAAGGTATGCGGAACGTTGATGGCGCGTGCTTGCCTGATCAGCTCGAGGCCCATCTGTTCGGCAGCGAAAAATCCACTCGGCGGGAAACGTTGCATTTTGATAAAGTACGTTTGTTTGCCGCTTTGGACGCGATAGACGTCATTGATGTCGCCGCCTGATACGCGGCGCCAATGGCGGATGTGGGAATGATCGCCGATCGATTCGAGCGCCATTTGCAACATCGTTTCTTTGGTCATGGATCCACCTCCGCCAACTGCTCATTGAGCTCGTTCAGCACTTCACCGATTTTTCGCTGATGGATGACAGCATCGGCGAGATCGTCCAGTTCTGTCGGTTCCCAATTGATGATCACAAGTCTTGCCCCACTCCGCTTGGCAACAAGCGGCAGCTGGTTGGCTGGGGATACCTGCAGAGAGGAGCCGAGCACAACGAACAAGTCCGCTTGGCGGGCCGCTTCCCACGCTTGATCGATGGCTTTCTCCGGCAGCGGCTCGCCAAACAGCACGACCGACGGGCGCAAAACTCCGCCGCATTCGCACGTCAACACACCGTGCAAATAGACAAAGCTGGGTTTTGACTCCCCGCACCGCTGACAATGGACGGTGCGGAGCGAGCCATGAAGTTCGATGACGCGTCGGCTTCCCGCTTCTTGGTGAAAGCCATCGACATTTTGCGTCACAATCGTTTGTACGATCCCGCGCCGCTCCCAATCGGCCAATAAGCGGTGTCCGTCATGCGGTTGGCATTGTTGCAAGGTGCGAATGCGATATTGGTAAAACTCGACGAACGATTCACGGCGATGGTACAGCGCATCGATGGTAGCGAGTTCGCTCGGGTTAAAACGCGCCCACAGCCCGGTGCGCGGCGAGCGGAAATCGGGCAGCCCGCTTTCGGTTGACATGCCGGCGCCGGTCAGCACGACGGTGTGGCGCGAGGTGGCCAGCCATGAGGTGATGGTCATTCTGTTTCCCTCCTTACTGTCGCAACCATAGCGACTCTCGTTTCTGCTGCTTCATACCTTTCCACCAATCATTTTACTTTTCCTTTTCACTCGTTTCCAGTATGATAGAAATGAAAGAAAAAAATGGACAAGGAGGCGGGAATCCATGAGCAAAAAAGTGTTGATCATCACCGGCGACGCTGTTGAGGCGCTGGAGGTGTATTATCCGTATTATCGTTTGTTGGAGGAAGGGCATGACGTAACGATTGCCGCGCCGAAGAAAAAGAAACTGCACACCGTTGTCCATGATTTTGCCGACTGGGATACGTATGTGGAAAAACAAGGCTATTTGATCGACGCCCATGCATCGTTCGCCGAGATCGACCCGACGCAATACGATGCGTTAGTCATTCCAGGCGGGCGGGCGCCGGAATACATTCGCCTTGATGAAAACGTGCAGCGCATCGTCCGTCATTTCTTTGAGGCGAATAAGCCGATTGCCGCAATTTGCCACGCCTCGCTCATTTTTGAAACGATGCCGGATTTGTTGAAAGGACGGAGCTTGACAGCGTATATTGCCTGCAAACCCGGTGTCGAAGCGCTCGGAGCAACGTATGTGTCTGACAATACGGTCCATGTTGACGGCAACCTTGTCTCCGCCCATGCGTGGCCGGATTTGCCGGCGTTTATGCGTGAGTTCCTTCGATTGCTCCAATAGCCAAAAAGCGGTCTCCCTTTGGGTGAGGGGAGACCGCTTGTGCATGCAACAGGGTTTTGGGTGCGGCGGGCGGCGCTGTTTTTCATGGCTAAAGGTTCCCGCTTGTGATGGCGGGTTTTATTTTTGATGATGCTGTCCGCCAAACGGCCCGGCCGTCATCCTGCGATATCCACTTGTTCCGTCTTCACTTTCGGCGCTTTTGTCGCCAAATAGACGCCGAACAAGACGATTGCGCCGCCGGCCAGCTGCAGGACGGATAGAGCACCGCCAAGCAAAAACGTGATCACAGCGGTAAATACGGCAATTAAGTTTAAATATACACCGGCATGGCTCGGACCGACTTTTTGCACTGAGATGTTCCAAAATAAGAAGGAAAGAATGGACGGAAACAAGCAAATATAGACCAATCCGGCGAGCCCAGCTGCACTTATGTGATCAGCTGGAAACGGATAAAAGAATGCGAACGGCCACAGCAGCAGCAAGCTAAAAAAAACGGAGCACGTTGTCGCTGTAATCGGTGGGACGGGTAGTTTTTTGCCGATGATCGAATAAAGCGCCCAGACGACACCGGCGGCGAGCATCATCAAATCACCGCGGTTGTAGTTCATTCGGAAGACGTGTGCTATATGCCCATCCGTTAAAATAAACAATACACCGGCCAGCGACAACAAAAAGCCGGCAATATTGGTTTTTGACAGCCGCTCCCGCAGCAGCGCATACGACAACACGACGATGATCGCCGGATTGAGCGAATTGACGATCGCTGCGTTCATCGGCGATGTATAGGCGAGCGCGCCGTATAAAAGCAAATTATAGCCGATGACGCCAAGAATTCCGGCTGCAGCGAGCGGCAGCCAATATTGTTTGATGATGTCCTGGTAGCGCGGCCGCTCAAGCCAGTACGATACGGGCGCCAACACGATAAAAGCGGCGCACCAACGGATCAACGTCAGCCAAAATGGGCCCGTTTCCGCAATGATGGACTTCCCGATGACGTAATTGCCGGCCCAAAACAAGTTGGCCAGCACGAGAAACAGCTTTTCTCTCATTCTTTTTCGCTCCTGTCTAGTTTTTCCTTTCTTTTACGTTTACTTCATTGCTGCTCTGATTTCCTTCTTGCATGTTGTTTTTCTGCCGTCAGCCACCCCTGTTGCTGTTTTGCCAACAGCGGAACATGAACGGTGGGAAGAAGGCTGCGCTGGCTCAGGACGCATGCTGTTTCACGTTCGGCGGAAAGATGCATGTGTTTGCCGAAAGGGGTGTACAATAAGGGTTGTCTTTTTCCGGTTCATAGGATAACATTTGTACCGTAAGATGATTTACTGATTTAAACAAAAATAGAGAAAAGGAAGGACGATTGTTATGGCATTACCAGGCGGGGCAGCGATGAACATTACGATTCGTCTCCAGTTCGAAAAAGATATCGTCTCGTTCAGCGATATCGCCGCCGCAATCGGCAAAGCGGGCGGGGACATTGTCGGAATTGACGTCATTTCATCAAGCAAAGTTCACACGGTGCGCGACATCACCGTCAGCGCCCTCGACACGAAGCAGTGCGATTTGATCATTGAGGCGCTGAAAAAAATTCGCGGCGTCAAAATCATCAACGTTTCCGACCGCACGTTTTTGATGCACATCGGGGGGAAAATTGAAACAAATTCAAAAATCCCAGTGAAAACGCGCGACGACTTGTCGCGGGTGTACACGCCGGGCGTGGCGCGCGTCTGCACGGCCATCGCTGAGGATCCGCGCAAGGCGTATTCGCTGACGATTAAACGGAATACGGTCGCCGTTGTCTCGGATGGCACGGCGGTGCTCGGGCTTGGCGACATCGGCCCGTATGCGGCGATGCCGGTCATGGAAGGGAAAGCGATGCTGTTTAAGGAATTTGCCGGAGTGGACGCGTTCCCGATTTGTTTGGATACGAAAGACACGGAAGAAATCATTCAAATTGTGAAAGCGATCGCCCCGGCGTTTGGCGGCATTAATCTCGAAGACATTTCCGCTCCGCGCTGCTTTGAGATTGAAAAGCGGTTGAAGGAAGAGCTTGACATCCCGGTGTTCCATGACGACCAACACGGCACGGCGGTCGTGCTCTTGGCCGGGTTGCTTAATGCGTTGAAAATCGTCGACAAAAAGCTCGAGGACATTAAAGTGGTTCTCACCGGCATTGGCGCCGCTGGCATCGCCTGCACGAAAATTTTGCTTGCGGCCAGCGTACGCAACATTATCGGGGTCGACCGCCACGGCGCCATCCATCGCGATGAAACGTATGAAAATCCGTATTGGCAAGAATATGCGCAAATCACGAACCCGGATAATCTGAAAGGAAGCTTGTCCGATGTCATCGCCGGCGCAGATGTGTTTATTGGCGTCTCAGCTCCCGGCATTTTAAAAGTGGAAGATGTGAAAAAAATGGCGCGCGACCCGATCGTGTTTGCGATGGCCAACCCGATTCCGGAAATTGATCCGGAGCTGGCCGAACCGTACGTGCGCGTTATGGCGACCGGACGTTCTGATTATCCGAACCAAATTAACAACGTCCTTTGCTTCCCGGGCATTTTCCGCGGGGCGCTCGACTGCCGGGCGAGAGAAATTAACGAGGAAATGAAGCTTGCCGCTGCGAAGGCGATTGCCTCTGTCGTGACGGAGGATGAATTGAACGAAACATACATCATCCCGAGCGTCTTCAACAGCAAAGTCGTTGAACGCGTCAGACAAGCGGTCATCGAAGCCGCTTACCGCACTGGGGTGGCGCGGAAGGACAATATCCCGGTTGGCGGATATACAGGGCAGTAAAGCAAGGAATGCGATGGAACCGACGGACGGCTTCCTTTATAGGGGAAGCCGTTTTTTTGGCTGCAGGAGCGGGTCTAACTGTGGCTGCGGCGGGCTAAATCTAGTTTAGGGATAGGAAATCAAGCGCTTAAGGGGCGAATGGCCGATGATCAATCAATATTTCCAAAAAATCAATGAACATCTGGAACTCGTTTTAAGCCATGAAAAGGACAATCTAAAAAAGGCCGCCCATATGGTAAGCGAAGCGATTCAAAACGGCGGAATCGTTCAGTTATTCGGATGCGGCCACTCCCATATTTTGACAGAGGAAGTGTTTTACCGGGCGGGAGGGCTTGTTCCGGTGAAACCGATCTTTGTCGAGCCGCTGATGCTTCACGAAGGGGCGGTGCGGTCGTCCATGTTGGAGAGAATGAATGATTTGGCACAAAATTTTATCAATCATGAGGATATCCGTCCTGAAGATGTGTTTTTTGTTTTGTCCACATCGGGGCGCAATCCTGTTCCGATTGATGTGGCGTTGGCAGCAAAGGAGAAAGGGGCGTACACGATCGCGATTACATCTTTGGAATATTCGAAGAGTCAACCGTCGCGGCATAAGAGCGGTCGGTTATTGTATGAAGTGGTGGACTTGGTGATTGACAATCATTGTGTGAGAGGAGACGCGATTTTAGCTCATCCGAATGTTTCCGTTCCATTTGCCCCTACTTCGACCGTGATCGGCAGCGCGATTTTAAACGCCGTTTTCGCCGAGGCGATTGTCCTCATGGCGGAAAATGGAATAGAACCGCCGATCTTTTTAAGCGGCAACATTGAGGGGGCGGACGAACATAACCGCCGATGGGTGGAGAAATATAAAGAACGCATTCCGGTGTTGGTTAAGGGGCATCAACTATCGCAATAGAAGAGGCGCTCTATAGCCAACCGCCATCCGTTCTTGCTAAAATAGTAGCAAACGATGAGACGGTGGGGGATGGAGATCGATGCGCTTTGACGAACGGGTGCGGCTGTATGCCGATAAGCTCCTCTTTTACAATTCAACGCCAACGATAACGACGGCGGCGTTCCAATGGAACAAGCCGTTTTCGGGCGTTTTTCGCGCGAATCTCAACGAGGAGCCGCTTGACTCGCTCGCGGCGGACGAATGCGGGACGTTTGCCGTCGAGGTGAAGCCGAATGAAGTGCAAACGGTGCTCGTTGTCGACTAGGAACGAAAAAGATCATGACAGAAGCTGGGGCTGATCGCCACCAGCTTCTTTTTTAAAACAAGAATGTGAATATCTCCCCTGTTTTGTAACACAGCTGTAACAATTGTTAAACGAAATGGTTCAAAAAAGAGGCTGTCAACTCCCTTTTTCCTAGAAAAATGTGGGTGGCTAGAATAATAGAGGGGAAAAAGGAAGGGCAGTTAGTGAAAGGATGCCGCTTCCAATCGTTGCAACTGCCGTGATGGGCAGCCAACTGGCAATGAAAACAAGCGCTTGTTTTTCCAGGTGTTGCCAGCCTGCGTTTTTTCCATTTTAGCCCAAAAATATTACAAAAAACCCGTGTTATAATGAGGGCGAAGGCAAGGGAACAACGAAACCGTTCCTCTTCGAATCTCATCGTGTAGGCATGACTGACGGACGCAATATCTCTGAAACTTTCAAATAGAGGATACAAGGAGGAATTCCGATGAAGAAAAAAATGGTAGCAACAATCGCAGCTTCGGTCGCACTCGCCGGCGCTTCGTTCGCGGCAACGAAAACGGAAGCAGCTGGGACGACGTGTCCGACAGCGAATGCGTATCAAGTAAAATATGTCAGCACAAACGTTCAAGATTTTGAGAAATGGCTGCAACAATACTTCCCGTTCGTGTCGTTCCAACCCGTAAAACCGGCAACACAACAACCGGCGGCAAAACAGCCAACGACAAAACCGCAGGCGCCGGCAACGGTCAAACAGCCAGCGACGAAACCGGCTGCGAATACGCCAGCACCGGCGAAAACGCCAGCGACGGCCCCAACAGCAGCACCGCAAAAAGCAACTGGCTTAAACGCCTATGAGCAACAAGTCGTTGAACTGACGAATAAAGAGCGGGCAAAATACGGCTTGCCGCCGCTTCAAGTTGACTTGGCCCTCAGCAAAGTCGCACGCGAAAAATCGCGCGATATGGCCGTGAACCACTACTTCTCGCACAACAGCCCGACGTACGGTTCTCCATTTGAGATGATGAAAAAATTCGGCATCTCGTACACGGCTGCCGGGGAAAACATCGCCAAAGGCCAACGCACACCACAGGAAGTCGTCAATGCGTGGATGAACAGTGAAGGCCACCGCGCGAACATTTTGAACAAAAACTTTACGCACATCGGCGTTGGTTTTGAAGAAAATGGATATATTTGGACGCAGCAATTCATCCGCAAGTAAGAGACAAAAGAAATGCAAGTCGAGGGTGTCCCAAAAGGATCGGGACACTTTTTTTTATTATGTATATAGGCATGAAACAATATGTTGTGTTTGGTTTAAGGAAAAACACCCTTTTGGGTCAGCCCTTTTTTATTTGAAAAATATTTCTCCGATCCCCTATAAAAATATGATATAATTTCCAAAGAAATTCGAAAGACGAAAGATTAGGGGGACAGCGGATGCGAATACGCGATTGGGACCGCAACCTAAAAAGTGGTACCGTCAAGAATTTTGTGTAATGAAAGATAGATAGGGTATCTCTGAATGGATTTAGAATGGATAAGGAGTCGGTTTCCTCCGCACAGGAGACAGAATATTCTGTCTCCTGTGCGGAAAGGGAGA
>NZ_JBREBQ010000034.1:0-28600 GCF_052906625.1 Geobacillus sp. CCR
TGTTTGATACAAAAATACATTTTTTCACCTCCCATCTAACTATATTATACTATATTTTACTGAATCTATCCTATTTTCAGCAAAATATAGTTAAGGCGATTCATCTCCCACTTACTCCGCTTCGCTTTGTTGAAGTGGGAGTCTTCTCGCCTAATTAAGATAAAATAATGAAGACCTAGATGCGAGTAAAGGTGTGTCGCGATCATGAAAGCCATCTGTGTGTTTTGCGGATCAAGTTATGGACAAAGCGTAAAATACAAGGAAGCGGCGAAAGCGCTCGGAACGTTTTTAGCCCGAAGCGGCATTACGCTCATTTACGGCGGAGGGACACGGGGCTTGATGGGAGAGGTTGCTGAGGCGGCGCTCCGTCATCAAGGGCGCGTGGTTGGGATCATTCCGCAATTTTTGAAGGACCGGGAAGTGGCGCATAATCGGTTGAGCGAACTGTTGGTCGTCGATACAATGCACACCCGCAAAGCGAAAATGTACGAGGCGGCCGACGGATTTATCGCCATGCCAGGGGGTTATGGAACGTACGAGGAGCTGTTTGAAGTGCTCTCGTGGTCGCGCGTCGGCCTCCACCAAAAACCGATTGGCCTGCTTAACGTGGAAGGGTTTTTCGATCCTCTTCTTCATTTGCTTCGGCATACAGTTGACAGCGGATTCGCCGCGCCGGAAGACCTTGAGCTGATTGTCAGCGCCGAAGACGTTCCGACGCTGTATGGACAGATGAACACATTTTGCCGTCGCCGCCACTCTTGACCGTGGACGGGTGAAGCGGCAAGTTGAATTTTTGGATGTATTCCAGCGTCAAAGCATGGGTGTGAGGAATGCGCATCGCGCCGGCTTCGAGATACTGGTCGTCGCGAAAGTGGGAGCGGAGCGTGTAGATGCGGCCGCCGACCCGCTCGGATGCTTCTAAGATGGTGACGCGATGACCCGCCTGCTTCAGCAATGACGCTGCGACAAGTCCGGCCATTCCGGCGCCGATGATGACGATATGTTGAGGCGCCGTCGTTTTCTTTAAGCCGTGGCGAATAATCGAGATCATCGTTTCCATTGAGAGTTTTGGAGAAACATACGGGTGGGACACGGTTGGACTCCCCCTTTGCCGTTTTCACCGCGCGAGGATGAAGGTGCGGTTATTCCATCTTATTCCGCGGCAAAGGGGAGTATGTGAGAATAGGAATGCCCGTCACGGCCTGGAAACGATATACGTCGCGCCATCGATTTCGATGGAGCGCTGTTCCTGCACCCCCACAATCCGGCACGAAAACGGGCGCGTTGATGGATGACGTCGGTCAGCCTCATAGAACCGAATCGCAATGCCGCCGACAGCGAGCTTCGCATACGCTCCCGCCTCATCGCGCCCGACATCGGGTTTGGGCAAGTCAAACAGCCGGCGGTAGCCGTTGACTGCCCGCTGGAGACCGAGGGTGTAGATGCTAATTGACGACAGCGAAACAGAGCCAATCGGGTGTCTCATGAGCGGCGCCAGCTCGTTCATCCGCACGTCATCGCCGTCGCCCCATTGGATGAAAAACGGATAGCGAAATGCACCGTCTGTGTCGTCTTCGATAAACAGCATCGACCATGTCAGCCGCTTGCCGTCATCGCGCTCGCGGCTGCCGGGGAGCGGACCGATTGGGGTAAACCCGTTTCGTTTGAGATGTGCCGCCACCGCTTCGATGTTGTTCGTGCGGAAGGCAAATTGGGAGAAGCCGTTTCCTTCTTGGCGGTCGGCGACAAGCTGGGCGATGAGCGGATTTCCGCACGTTCTCGCCGTCTGTCTATCAGCAATGCCGATCCATTCAATGTAGCGCAAATGCTCAAAGTAACATAAGGCGTTGTACGTTCCCCATGACGGATGGCGGCCGCCGTGGATGGCTGTAAACCCCCATTGTTCAAACGCCGTTTTCGCTTGCTCCGGTCGTTCGGTTAAGTGGACGAGATGGTCAAACGCGACATTCATGGCGGCGACCTCCTCCTAGATGGAATCGATCAGCGGAACAACATTTCTTTCAGCTTGTAAATGATTCGTTCGTTGTCGACGGTGCGGTGGGCGATAAAATTCAAGTCCAGCTTGATGTCTTCGATTTGGGCAGTCAATTGTTCGTAACGGGAGTCTATTTTTTGTTCGAGGCGGTCCACCGTTTGTTTCAATGAGGCAAATTCCTGGTGAAGCTGGTGGACGTCGGCGGCGAGAGCTTCCAGTTTGGCGTCTGTTTCGTCTTGGCGGTGGAGGAGAGCAGCTACGATGCCGTTCAATTCCGTTTGCCCAGCGCGAAGCGAATCTTGTTCTTGACGCAGACGCTGTTGTTCCAGGCGGATTTCCTGCTGCTCTTTTCGAATCTCTTGTTGTTCTTTTCGGATTTCTTGTTGTTCTCTCCGAATTTCTTGTTGTTCTTTTCGGATTTCTTCTTGTTCCTGGCGAATGGCGATTTGTTCACGCTCGAGCCGCTCTTGCCCTTCGACAAGCAGGCGGAGCGTGCCGTCCATCGCGTTCAAGCGGTCGAGCACTTGGGCGAGCAAAGCGTCACTCATCGTCATGATTCCCCCTTTTTCGTCCGTTACAGCCATTATAGTACATATGTTCGGGATTGTCAATCAAGAAAATTTGAACATCCATGGCGGACAAACTCCTTCACATTCCTTGTTTGTCAAGGATTTATTCCATATCGGTGCAAAAAAATCCTCCCGATTTTTGTCAGGAGGGTTCTCCCATGGAAGCGAATACTTTTGGCAATGCGATGAAGATTACGTAATCTGCATATGTCCATGGATGATTTTGATTTGGCAGCGACATGCAATTTCCCTCCTTGTGCTTTCATTTTATCGTATTTCTTTGAATAAAAAAAGGCGTCACGAGCGATTCCTTCCTGTGTCTAAAATAGGAGCTCGTCCTTTTCCTCCCATCAACCGTTTACTCATGCGTGTGCCATCCCATCGTGCGCTGTTCAGGAAAACGAAATATTCCTACATCAAACATCAAATCCCCCCGGTTTCACGCCTGCCTTCGCTATTGGGAGATGTTATGGAACGTTGTATTCATTTGCATCGTGAATATATAGATTGATTCTCGCCCAGAACACGTGGCAACGGTTGCTTCATTGGATAAAAGTTTGGTATCATCATGGTATTGTGATAGGTCGAACTCGTTGGAGGTGAAACTATGTCGCGAATTTCCATTGACCAAGTGAAACATGTCGCCGATTTGGCGCGGTTGGCGATTACGGATGAAGAGGCCGAGATGTTTACGAAACAGCTCGATGCGATTATTACGTTTGCTGAGCAGCTGAATGAATTGGATACGGAGAACGTTCCGCCGACTTCGCACGTGCTTGATATGAGAAACGTGATGCGCGAGGATATTCCAGAACCGGGGCTGCCGCGCGAAGAAGTGTTGAAAAACGCGCCAGATCAGCAAGACGGCCAGTTCCGTGTGCCGGCCATTTTAGAGTAAGGAGGGGGATTTATGTCGCTTTTTGACCATTCCGTGTCAGAATTACATACGTTGCTGAAGAAAAAAGAAGTGTCGATTTCCGATTTAGTCGACGAATCGTACCGCCGCATCGATGAAGTGGAAGAGAAAGTGCAAGCGTTTTTAACATTAAATGAAGAACAGGCGCGGGCGAAAGCGAAAGAGTTGGATAACCAGCTCGCCAAAGGCGAAGAAACGAACCCGCTGTTCGGCTTGCCGATCGGCATTAAAGACAACATCGTCACAAAAGGGCTGCGTACGACATGCGCCAGCAAAATTTTGTACAACTTTGACCCGATTTACGACGCCACTGTCATGGAGCGGTTGAATGCCGCAGGGACGATCACGATCGGGAAGTTGAACATGGACGAGTTCGCCATGGGCTCGTCGACGGAAAACTCCGGGTTTCAGCTGACGCGCAACCCGTGGGACTTAGAGCGCGTTCCGGGCGGCTCAAGCGGCGGTTCGGCGGCAGCGGTGGCGGCCGGCGAAGTGCCGTTTGCGCTCGGCTCGGATACGGGCGGTTCGATCCGCCAGCCGGCGGCGTTTTGCGGGGTCGTCGGGTTGAAACCGACGTACGGACGCGTCTCGCGCTTCGGGCTTGTTGCGTTTGCGTCGTCGCTGGACCAAATCGGCCCGATTACGCGCACGGTCGAAGACAACGCGTATGTATTGCAAGCGATCGCGGGCGTCGACCCGATGGATTCGACTTCAGCGAACATTCCAGTGCCGAACTATGTGGAGGCGTTAACGGGCGATATCAAAGGGTTGAAAATCGCTGTGCCGAAAGAATATTTAGGTGAAGGCGTCGATGAAGGCGTGCGCCAGTCAGTGCTTGCGGCGCTTGTCGTGCTTGAGAAGCTTGGCGCGGCGTGGGAAGAAGTGTCGCTGCCGCATTCAAAATACGCCTTGGCGACGTACTATTTGCTCGCTTCGTCCGAGGCATCAGCGAACTTGGCTCGCTTTGACGGCGTCCGCTACGGTTATCGGACGGACAACGCGAAAAACTTGATCGATATGTATAAACTGACGCGAAGCGAAGGGTTTGGGGCGGAGGTCAAGCGCCGCATTATGCTCGGGACGTTCGCGTTAAGCTCGGGCTATTACGATGCGTATTACAAAAAAGCGCAAAAAGTTCGGACGTTGATCAAGCGCGACTTCGAAAACGTATTTGAACGATATGACGTCATCATCGGCCCGACAACGCCGACGCCGGCGTTTAAAATCGGCGAGAAAACGAGTGATCCGCTGACGATGTACATGAACGACATTTTAACGATTCCAGTCAACCTTGCGGGTGTACCGGCGATTTCCGTGCCGTGCGGCTTTGTCGATGGCTTGCCGGTCGGCTTGCAAATTATCGGCAAGCACTTTGATGAAAGCACCGTCTACCGCGTCGCCCACGCTTTTGAACAAGCGACCGACTACCATAAGCAAAAACCGGTGTTGTAAGGGGGGTTAGGTGATGAACTTTGAAACGGTCATCGGACTTGAGGTGCACGTCGAGCTGAAAACGAAATCGAAAATTTTCTCCAGCAGCCCGAACGCGTTCGGCGCGCCCCCGAACACGCAAACGAACGTCATTGACTTAGGGTATCCAGGCGTGCTGCCGGTGTTGAACCGACAGGCGGTCGAGTTTGCGATGAAAGCGGCGATGGCGTTAAACTGCGAAATCGCGATCGAGACGAAATTCGACCGCAAAAACTACTTTTATCCGGACAACCCGAAAGCGTACCAAATTTCGCAATACGATCAGCCGCTTGGCCGAAATGGCTGGATTGAAATTGAAGTAAACGGAAAAAAGAAAAAAATCGGCATCACCCGCATCCATCTCGAAGAAGACGCCGGCAAGCTGACGCATACGGGCGACGGCTATTCGCTCGTGGATTTTAACCGTCAAGGGACGCCGCTCATTGAGATCGTCTCCGAGCCAGACATCCGCTCGCCGGAAGAAGCGTACGCCTACTTGGAAAAATTAAAAGCGATCATCCAATATACCGGCGTTTCCGACTGCAAAATGGAAGAAGGGTCGCTTCGCTGCGACGCCAATATTTCGCTTCGCCCGCTCGGTTCGGACAAGTTCGGTACAAAAACGGAATTGAAAAACCTCAACTCGTTCAACTTCGTCCGCATGGGGTTGGAATACGAAGCGAAGCGGCAGGAGAAAATTTTGCTCTCGGGCGGCGTCATCCGTCAAGAAACGCGGCGCTTTGATGAAGCGACGAAAACGACCGTTTTGATGCGCGTCAAAGAAGGTTCGGAAGACTACCGCTACTTCCCAGAGCCGGACTTGGTGATGCTCTATATTGACGACGAATGGAAAGAGCGCGTCCGCGCCTCGATTCCGGAGCTGCCGGACGCCCGCCGGAAGCGGTATGTCGAAGAGTGGGGCTTGCCGGAGTATGACGCCAAAGTGCTCACACTGACAAAAGAAATGGCCGACTTCTTTGAAGCGACCGTCGCAAACGGCGCCGATCCGAAACTGGCGTCGAACTGGCTCATGGTCGAAGTATCCGGGTACTTAAACGCCGAGCAAAAAGAGCTCCATGACATCGCCTTGACGCCGGAAAGCTTGGCTGGAATGATCAAACTCATCCAAAACGGCACGATTTCGTCGAAAATCGCCAAAAAAGTGTTCAAAGAACTCGTCGAACACGGCGGCGATCCAGAGAAAATCGTCAAAGAAAAAGGGCTCGTGCAAATTTCCGACGAAGGAGCGCTGCGCAAAATCGTGCTCGAAGTGCTCGACGCCAACCCGCAGTCGGTCGAAGACTATAAAAACGGCAAAGACCGCGCGCTTGGCTTCCTCGTCGGCCAAGTGATGAAAGCGACGAAAGGACAAGCGAATCCGCCGCTTGTCAATAAGCTGTTAGTAGAGGAAATTGGAAAACGATAATGAAACAATAGGAGGCCTGCCCACCGGCAGGCTCTGTTTTCAATAAAAATTTTTGCACTATTAAAAAAATACAATTGACAAACGTTGTGATCGAATGATAGATTTTTTATAAGAAAAAACCAATTGATTTAGTAGGATATGAAATCTCGAAGGGTCAAAGAGGGGAGAGGAAACGATGAGCAATGAACAAACCTTCCGCCCGGAGACGCTCGCCATCCACGCCGGGCAAAAACCGGATGCGGAAACGGGCGCGCGGGCGGTGCCGATTTACCAAACAAGTTCATATGTGTTCCGCGACAGCGAGCATGCGGCCAATTTGTTTGGTTTGAAAGAGGAAGGTTTTATTTATACGCGCATTATGAACCCAACGAACGATGTGCTTGAAAAACGGATCGCGGCGCTTGAAGGCGGGATCGGGGCGCTTGCGCTCTCATCAGGGCAGGCGGCGGTGTTTTATTCGATCATCAACATCGCCTCGGCGGGCGATGAAATCGTCTCGTCCTCGTCCATTTACGGCGGCACGTACAACTTGTTCGCCCATACGCTGCGCAAGTTTGGCATTACGGTGAAGTTTGTCGATCCGTCCGATCCGGAAAACTTTGAGCGGGCGATCACCGACAAAACGAAAGCCTTGTTTGCGGAAACGATCGGCAACCCGAAAAACGATGTGCTCGACATCGAAACGGTGGCCGACATCGCCCATCGCCACGCCATTCCGCTCATTGTCGACAACACGGTGGCCAGTCCATACTTATTGCGGCCGATTGAATTCGGCGCCGATATCGTCGTCCACTCAGCGACGAAGTTCATCGGCGGGCACGGCAATTCGATCGGCGGTGTGATTGTGGACAGCGGCAAGTTTGACTGGAAAGGGAGCGGCAAGTTTCCGGAGTTCACCGAGCCAGACCCAAGCTACCACGGTTTGGTGTATGTGGACGCCGTCGGCGAAGCGGCGTACATCACGAAAGCGCGCATCCAGCTCTTGCGCGACTTAGGGGCAGCGCTGTCGCCGTTTAATGCGTTTTTGCTTTTGCAAGGATTAGAGACGCTTCATTTACGGATGCAGCGTCATAGCGAAAATGCGCTCGCTGTTGCTAAGTTTTTGGAAGAGGAAGAAGCCGTCGAATCCGTCAGCTATCCAGGGCTTCCGAGCCATCCGTCACATGAACTCGCGAAAAAGTATTTGCCAAACGGGCAAGGTGCGATCGTTACGTTTGAAATCAAAGGCGGCGTCGAAGCCGGGAAAAAATTGATCGACTCGGTGAAGCTGTTCTCGCATTTGGCCAACATCGGTGATTCGAAATCGCTCATCATCCACCCAGCCAGCACGACGCACGAGCAGCTGACCCCGGAAGAACAGCTGTCCGCCGGCGTCACCCCAGGCCTTGTGCGTCTGTCCGTCGGCACAGAAGCGATCGACGATATTTTGGACGACTTGCGCCAAGCCATTCGCCAGAGTCAGACGGTGGGGGTGAAATAGTTAGGAAGGACGAAGTCACCCGGCGAGCGGGTGGCTTTCAAAGTGCGGGGAGTTCTATACGGAAAACGCTTGACGATGGTTCTTTATTCGAATATGCGTTCCCTATTCGCATGATCTGAGGGAGAGACTCATTAGTATTGACGCCAGCCTGTTCCGGCCGTTCCGAGGTGGAAGGGCAGGGACGCGGTGTTCGAATTCTTGTTGGGGTGGCGCCAAAGGGCTGATTACAGCCCCTTGGGCGTCACTTTCTTTTCCACTTTGCGCAGCAGCCAGTCAAACACAATCGCCAACATGGCGGCTGGGATGGCGCCGGCTAAAATTAAGTTTTTGTCGGCGATGCGCAGACCGCGGTCGATCAAGTCGCCAAGCCCGCCGGCGCCGATAAACGTCGCTAAGGCGGCGACGCCGATCGTCAGCACCGTCGCGGTGCGCACGCCGGCCATAATGACGGGAAGCGAGAGGGGAAGCTCGACCATCCATAAAATTTGCCGCGATGTCATCCCCATCCCTCGTCCGGCGTCAACGAGCGTCGGGTCAACGCCGAGAATGCCCGTGTACGTGTTACGCAAAATCGGCAATAGGGCATAAAGCGTCAAGGCGATAATCGCCGGCAGTTTGCCGATGCCGAAAATCGGCAGCATAAACCCAAGCAACGCCAAGCTCGGAATCGTTTGGATGATGGCGGCAATGCCGATAATCGGCTCGGCGAGTTTGCGATACCGCGTCAACACCACACCGAGCGGCACGGCTATGACGATCGCAATGCTCATAGCGATGGCGGATAAGAGCACATGTTCTTGAAAGGCGATCCAAATATCATTCTTTCGTTCGATAAACGTCTGCAATAATTCCATCGTATCCCTCCTTGGCGGAAAAGCGGCAGCGGGTGGCTGCCGCTTGGTCATGGGCTGAGACCGAAAACTTGAAAAGGTTTTGGTTCACTAGCGGAACGAATCCCATCGGCAAGCCCGCTTGGAGCGGCCTTGTCTTTTCAAAATGAGACGTGTGATTCAGGCGGGGCGACGGCCGCGGCAACGTTTCTGGCTAGATGACAAGAAACGGGGCGGCATCGTTTTTTCAAGCCCCCATTCGCCCGTCTTCGTTGGCATTAGGCATGTTGCTGGAACGTCCACTCCGCGAGTGCGCGCATCATGCTCGAGCGCGTGATCCCGCCGACGAGCCGGTCGCCGTCCAACACCGGAATGATGCGCACATCCGGGTCTTGGAACAGGGCGGCGACGTTGGTGACGTCCGCTTCTTTCGACAACGTCGTCACATCGTAGTCGGCGATGTCGGCGACTAATAAATGTTCTTCTTGGTAGCGCTGTTCGATTTGTTTTAAGGTGACGATGCCGAGAAAGACCTGCTTTTTATCGACGACGACCAAACTGTCGACCTTTTTCGCTTTCATCAATCGGAACGCTTCGGCCAAGCCGCGCCGCGGCGAGATCGTCGCGACGTCAGCCGACATTAAATCCTCCGCCGTCGGCACGGCCGTATGGCGGATCCGCAGCCGGTCTTCACCAATAAACTCGCGGACAAAGGAGTTCGCCGGCCGCCGAAGCATTTGGTCCGGCGTCGCAAACTGGACGATTTCCCCGTCTTTCATGAGCGCAATCCGATCGGCGATTTTAATGGCTTCATCCATATCATGGGTGACAAAGACGATCGTTTTGTGAATCTCCTCTTGCAAGCGGACGATGTCATCTTGCAGCTGTTCGCGGCTGATCGGGTCAAGAGCGCTGAACGGCTCATCCATCAAAATGATATCCGGTTCTGCGGCCAACGCGCGAACGACGCCGACGCGCTGCTGTTGCCCGCCGCTGAGCTCCGACGGATAGCGATGCTTGAATGTCGCTGGATCCAATCCGACGAGCTCAAGCAATTCGTCAACCCGTTTTTCATAGGCGTGTTTTTCCCACTTTTTTAGTTTCGGCACAAGTGCGATGTTTTCTGCGATCGTCATATGCGGAAACAGCCCGATTTGCTGGATGACGTAGCCGATGTTGCGCCGCAGCTCAACCGGGTCAAGCTGGGAAATGTCTTGCCCATCGATGTACACTTTGCCTGATGTCGGCTCGATCAAGCGGTTGATCATCCGCATTGTCGTCGTTTTCCCGCAGCCGCTCGGCCCGATGAGGGCGACAAGCTCGCCTTTGCGAATTTCAAGATTGATATTTTTTAAGGCGACAAAGCCGTCCTCATACTGTTTCGTGACGTTTTCAAATCGAATCATCCAAATTCCTCGCTTTCTAGTCGATCAGTCCTTCCGCTTTTAAGAAGTCAATCGCCACTTCACGCGGCCGTTTTCCTTCCAAGTTCACTTCGCCGTTTAGTTCCATCATTTTTTCATCGGTCAAAATGTTGGCCAACTTGTTCAGTTTTTCTTCGAGATCCGGGTTGGCATCCAACACTTCCTGGCGGATGATCGGCACGGCGTGGTACGGCGGGAAGTACTGTTTGTCATCTTTCAATACGACCAAATCATATTTTTTTATCCGGGCATCGGTCGTGTAGGCGGTGATGACGTCAATCTCTCCATTTTTCGCTGCTTCGTATTGCAAGTCTGGGTCGATCGTCACTTTTTTCTTGAACTGAAACCCGTACGTATCAACAAGCCCGTCATAGCCGTCGCTTCGCTCAAAAAACTCGGCGTCTGACCCAAAGGTGAGGGAAGACGAATGTTTCGCCAAATCGGAGTACGTTTTCACCCCGAGCTTTTCCGCGAGGTCTCTGCGCATGGCCAAGGCGTAGGTGTTGTTAAACCCGAGTGGTTTGAGCCAAGCGATGTTGTATTTTTCCTTATATAATTTCTTTGTTTCGTTGTAAATTTGTTCGGGCGTCTTTTTAGGATCGTACGGCTGTTTTAAAATGTTCAAATACCCTGTCCCCGTGTACTCGACATACATGTCGACATCGCCATTTTCAATGGCCTGCTGGAGCATAAACGCGCCGCCTAGACTGTCCTTCACTTCCACGTCCAAATCGGTGTTGGCCTTCACATACTCCGCCAGTAAATGCGTCAAAATAACTTGCTCGGTAAACTTCTTCCCACTGATAACAATTTTTCCTTTCGCATCACTCGTTCCGCTGCAGGCCGCTAGTCCAAATACAAGCCCGACAGCGAGCAAAGTCATCATCCATTTTCGCAACACAATTCCTCCTTCTTTTTCAGCTGATATCATACAAATGAACGGGGATAAAAAAAGCAGCAAAAGGACGCAGAGGGAGGTGAAAAAGCGTCACAAACAAAGGATACCGTAATTTGGGTGCGGCTGGCAAATTTGGTATCGGCCGATATGTTTGCTTCTCGCTTGCTCTCGCGGCGATGAGCGTTCTCTCCTCCTTGATCCTGAAAAATGCTCGGGAATGCTTGCGAATCCTCCTAGATGCTCCGAATTCGAGATGTTTGCATAAGCCTCGTGTTCATCCATCGATGCGCCAGCCAGGCATGACCCGCGCCGTTCATCGAGAGTGCGGGGTGATGCTACCACTTGCCGCGAGAAGGCCGGCGCCTTGGCAAATGGTCAAGGTGAAGGCTAATCGATAAACACTCGAACAAAAAAGGCAGCTCACGGCTGCCTAGTGAAAAGGGAATAGGTGTTGAACATTTCTCTGTGGGGAACGTGTTACGCATAAACAAGGCGATGAAGGGCGCTTTCCGTTTTGAAGACGCGGGCGTTTAAAACAGAGAGTCCCGCTTCATGTTCGGCGAGGGCAGGCAGCACTTTGTCTTCAAGGATGGATGTGATACGGGTGAGGTCGCCTTTCATATGATGAAGGTCGTGCGCCATCGCCTCGTATTTGGCGGTCAGCACTTCTTGCCCATGGCGGAGCGCTTCAACGATCGCCTTCGTTTCGTTCGTGCGCTCATCAAGCAGGTCGATTCGCCGTGCAAGCGTGTTCGTCTGTTCGTTCAGTTGGGCGACTTGGTGTTCGACGGTGCCCATGCGTTCGTTCAGTTGGGCGACTTGGTGTTCGACGGTGCCCATGCGTTCGTTCAGTTGGGCGACTTGGTGTTCGACGGTGCCCATGCGTTCGCTCAGTTGGGCGACTTGGTGTTCGAGGTTGCTTGTCCGCTCGTTCAGCTGAGTGAATTGTTGCTCAAGGGCGCTCGTCCGCTCATTGAGCTGGGCCATTTGCGCTTCGAGAGCGCCCGTTCGTTCATTAAGGTTGGCCGCCAGCACTTCAAGGGCACCCGTTCTTTCATTGAGATTGGCCACTTGTCCCTCCAAGGCGCCAACCCGCTGCTCGAGCGACTCGACCGCCGTGCGCGTCGCTTTCACTTCATGCAAAATTTCCCGCAGCAACGCTTCCATTCGTTTCACCTCCTTTTCCCCTCTATTTTACAAAAAACGCGCGCCGATGGCGAGAAAAAATAGGAAAACGGTTTTTGCTAGAAAAAGAGCGGAGAAAATCGTTACAATAAACATAGGAAAAAACCGAAGCAAAGGTGGACGGAGATGGACGCCACGTGGTTGAAGCCCATTGTCGAAACAAAATATTTATCGACGGAAAACGCGCACCGCTACCGGGCGATTTTGCGCTATTTCTACATTCAGCACGAGCGGATGCGGCAATATTTGTTTCCGGAAGAAGTGTACGCCTTTTTAAAGCAGCACGAGGAGTTTGCCGATTACACTGAGGAAGAGCTGCAGCAAGACCTCGACCAGCTCGTCAAATGGAACAACTTGATCGCCCGTCAAGAGACTTCTCACGTGCGGACGATTGAAGAGTTTAAGAAAAAGCGGTTCCGCTATCAATGCAGCCCGTACACGGTCGAAATCGAACGGATGATCCGCACGCTCGAGCAGCTTGGGGATTCATTTGGGGGGTCGCTCGAGAGAACGCGGTTTGACCGTTTGTATGCCTCTCTTTCTCGCATGGAAACGATCATCGCCTCTGATTTTCAAGAGCAGCCGGATGAAATGCATCAAGTATGGGAAGAGACGTTCGATTATTTCAAAAAAATCATCCAAAATTCCGCCGACTATATCGCTTATTTGCACGGTGAAAATTTGGAAGAGCGGATGACATCGGAGTCGTTTCTCGTTTATAAAGAGCAGTTTACTGCTTATTTGCGCGATTTTATCGTCGCCTTGCAAAAAACGTCGATACAGATTGAGCAATTGCTTGAAGACTTGCCGGAAGACGGGGTTCGGCAGTTCATCGAGCATGTCGTCGACTATGAGAGGTCCATCCCTCGCTTTGCCGATGCGCTGCCGCCGCGCGCTGTCCAGATTGAAGAAAAATGGGAGACGTGGCGCAGCCTGTGCGAATGGTTTTTAGGCCGCGATGGGCGCGAGAGCGAGCTTTCGTTTTTGCAATACCAGACGAATGAGGCGATTCGCCGCCTGACGCGCGTCGTGCAACGGCTTGGCGAGCGGCATCACCATTTTCGCAGCCGCAAAGGCGACTACTTGCATTTGGCCCGTTGGTTTTCCCGCCTTGAATCGATTGAAGAGGCGCACTGCCTGTCAGCGGTCGTGTTCGGTTGCTTCCATACGAAACATCTCGTCGCCGATTTCGGGGCGACAGACAACATATACCGCGACGTATGGGACGAGCCGCCAGCCGAGTGGGTGACGAAACCGCGCGTCCGCCATTATGGGGAAAAGAAAAAGCCGCAGGCGATTGAAGACAAAGAACGGGAGAAAGAAGAAGCGCGTCTTCGCTATTTGGAAGAAAAAGCGCGCGAGGAAGCCGAGCTGAAGCAATTTGTGACCGACGGGAAAATCGTGCTTGCCGACCTTCCTGAGGTGACCCCATACGTACGGAAAACGCTGCTCGGCTGGATCGCCAAAGCGATGGGGCGCGAGGGGCAAGCAATGAAGACGGAAAACGGGTGGGTTGTCAACGTGGTGAACAAAGAGGGGACGATTTGCCTTCGCGCAGAAGATGGAGAACTCGTAATGCCGAACTACGAAATTCATGTGCTTTCGCGAGGTGAGTGAGGATGGAAACGGCGTTTGACGACAAGGCGAAAGAGGCGCTCGCCGCGCTGTTCGAACAATTTTGGATCATTCGCGACAAAGAGCCGGATTTGTATCAGCTCGTCCGTGAGCGCGAACATGTGTTGAAAAAGTATGTGGAGGAGAAGTTTGGCTATCGGCTCATCGTTCACCGCTATTTTGCCAAGCTCGAGAAAATTCCCGCCGAACCGGAGCCGTGGATGGGCATCGAGTCGTTTCAAGAGCCGCTTGACTATGCGTTGTTTTGCTGTTTGATGGCGTATTTGGAAGGAAAAGCAGTGGAAGAAAAGTTTTTGCTTTCTGACGTATGTGAAGAAATCCGCGCCATGTACCCGGGTGATCTACCGGTCGATTGGACGAACTATTCGCATCGGCGCGCGCTCATCCGCGTGTTGAAAACGGCGGAACAAATCGGACTCGTCCGCCGGATGGATGGGGAGATTGAGGCGTTCGCCCAGCATGTGGAGGAAGAGGCGTTGTACGAAGTGCCAGTGTTGGCTCGTTATTTTATGCGCACGTATCCGAAAGATTTGTTGCAATATGAATCGATCGACGAATTGCTCGCCGAGGAGTGGAAAGCATCACCGCAAGATTATCGGCGCCATCGCCTGTATCGAAAGCTGTTTTTATCCCCGGCGGTGCACCGGACGGAAGGGGACGAGCAAGACTTTTACTACTTGCGCAACTTCCGCCATCGGCTGCGGGATGATATCGAAGCGCATACGCCGTTTCGGTATGAATTGTACAAAAACGCCGCCATGTTGACGCTTCCCGAACGGCAGGCGCCGTACACCGTATTTCCTGATCAGAAAGGAACGTCGGAGGTCATCCTTCATTTTGCCGCCTTGGTGCGCGAGCGGCTTGGGGAATATCCGCCGGATGAATACGGCCGCATACGATTGACGCCTGAACAATTTTCCGCCTGGCTTGCCGATTGCCGGCGCCGCTACGGGGCTGGGTGGGGGAAAACGTACCGCGACATGTCGGCTGCCGAGCTTGTCCGCGAAGTGCTTTCGGCGCTCAACGAATGGCGCATGGCCGATGTGGAGCACGACACCGGAATGATCGTCCTTTATCCCCTCCTCGGGCGGATGTCGGGACGGTATCCGGATGATTTTGACGCGAAAGAGGGAGGAGAACATGGCGAATCCATGGGTGCTTCATCGTGCGGGGCTGATTAATTTTTGGTATTACGACGAGCAGTATTTTCATTTCGCTGACGGTAAGCTGCTCTTGCGGGGAAGCAACGGGGCGGGCAAGTCGGTGACGATGCAAAGCTTGATCCCGGTGCTGCTTGACGGCAAGAAGACGCCCGACCGCCTCGATCCGTTCGGTTCACGGGCGCGGCGCATGGAAGACTACTTGCTTGGGGAAAAAGATGTCGTCAATCGCGATGAGCGGACCGGGTATTTGTTTTTGGAATATAAACGGAAAGAATCCGACCAATACGTCACAACGGGCATCGGCCTGCGCGCGAAGCGGCAAAAAAGCCTCGATTTCTGGGGGTTTGTCCTCTTTGACAACCGCCGCATCGGCTATGACCTTCAGTTGTATAAACAAGAAAAAACAGGTGAAAAAATCCCGCTGACCAAGCGGGAGCTGGCCACAGCGCTCGGCGCGGGCGGGACGGTCGTCGAGACGCAAAAAGACTATATGGAGCTCGTCAATAAGCATGTGTTTCGCTTTGAATCGCTTGAGGCGTTTCAAGAATTGATCGAGCTGCTCATTCAACTGCGCAGCCCGAAGCTGTCCAAAGACTTTAAGCCGACCGTGATTTATGAAATTTTGGAAAGCTCGCTGCCTCCGTTGACCGACGACGAGCTCCGCCATTTATCGGACACGATCGAAAACATGGACCAGGCGAAGCAGCAGCTTGAGCAGCTCGAACGCGACGAGCGGGCGTTGAAGCGTCTTTGCGATCAATACCGCCTTTACAACGAATATATGATCGCCGAAAAGGCGACAGAATACGTAAAAGCGGTCAAGCAAGCCGAACAGCTCGCTGCTGCACAACACCGCCTTCACGATGAAGAAGAGCAGGCGCGAAAGACGCTTGATGAGCTTGATGAGTCCATCACCCGCCTCCGCCGTGAAGAAGACGTGCTGCGTTCACGCGAAATCGACTTGGCTGGCCACGAAGTGTTCCAGCAAGCGGAGAAGTATGAACAGTTGAAATCGGAGAGGGAGCGTCTGCAGGAGCGGTGGGAGCGGCACGAGCAGACGATCGCGGAAAAAGAACGGCTGGAACGCCAACATCGCCGCCGCCTCGATGAATCGGAAGCGCGGCTGGATGACCTTGAACGGAAACTTGAAGACGAGTTGGCGCAGCTGCGAGCGGATGCGGAAGAAGGAGCCTTTTCTTTGCATGAAACGAACGAAGACGATTTTCACCGCCATCGCCAAAAGCAACAAGAGTTTTCGTTTGCCGCTTGGAAACAGGAAGCTGACCGCCATATCGAGCAGCTCGAGGAGTTGGCGCGCCTTTGGCGCAGGCATGACGATGTGAAACGACGCTATGAAGAAGCGAGCACCGAAGCGGGCGAGCGGCGGCGGGAAATGGACGAATGGCGTCATCAGCAACAGAAATGGGAAGAGCTGCTCGAGCAGGAGAAAGAGCGGTTTGAACAAGCCGTGCTTGCCTGGGTCGAGCAAGGAGGAATCGACGTTTCCGAAGCGGACATTCAGGCGTTTTTGCGACAAATGGGCGCCCTCTATGAGCTGTATTCGCTCGATGATCTGAAGCGCCCGTTCGTTCAAGCGTATTACGATGCCGTCGGGAAGAAAAAGGATGAGAAATGGCGGCTCGAGCATGACATCCGTCTGTTGGAAGAGAAACGGGCAGAACGTGAGGCCGAACTGCGTCAATGGCGGGAACAACGCGACCCTGAACCCGAACGGGATGAACAAACGACAGCCGCCCGCTTGGCATTGGAACGGGAAGGGATTCCGTTTGTCCCGTTTTATGCCGCGGTCGAATTTGTCGACGATGTGCCTGACGATGTGCGCGAGCGGATCGAATCGGCGCTTTCGCACGCTGGGTTGCTTGACGCCCTCATTGCGGCCCGCGATGTCGACGTCGACTGCGACCGTGTGCTCATCCCGAAACCGGTTCATATGGTGCATACGTTGGCCGATTATTTGCGCCCAGATGCGGATGCCCCTGTGTCGGCGGAGCGGATTGACGAAGTGCTCCGAAGCATCGTGATCACCGATGCGGAACAAGAAGGCGGCATGACGATCGACGAAACAGGACGCTATTCGCTCGGCCTTGTCCGTGGCCATGCGCCGCGGAGAGCGCGGGCGATGTTCATCGGCCGTGCGGCGCGGGAGCGGTGGCGGCTTGAGAACATCGCGGCGCTGGAAGCCGAGATCGCCGCTGTGGGACAAGAGATCGACCGTCTACGTCGTGAGCATCAGGCGGTGGGAGCGGCCATCCAAGCGCTTGCCGACTGGTTTGTGTCCTTCCCATCGGACCGCGATGTGCGCACCGCGTTTGAGGAAGGGCAAGAAGCCCGCCGCCAAGCGGAAAGCAAAGAGCGGGAATGGAAGCGGCAAGAAGAAAAAGCCGCCCTCCTTGCGCGCGAATGGAAACAAATCAAACAGCAGCTTCGTGACGAATCGGCTGAGCTTGATTTAGCCTTCACCTTGGACGGCTGCGAACAAGCCATGCTCGCCATGAAATCGTACGTCCGCCATTTGCACGAACTCGAAGTGCTTTACCGCGAAACGCGCCATACCGAGGCCATGATCGCCCAACAGCGCGAGCGGCTCGCGGCGCTGGAAACGGAGATCGACGAAGCGAAAGGCGAACGAAATCGGATTCGGGATGAAAAAGAGCGGATCTCCTTGGAGATCGTTGAGATGGAACGGACGCTCGCCCAAATGGGAGCGGATGACATTCGCGCGGAAATCGCCCGCATCCAAGAACGATTGGCGTTTTTGCGCCAAGAAATTCCGCGCCTTGTCAACGAACGGGCGCGCACGGAACAGCAGCTCATGCGCCTGGCCGAAGAACGGGAAAAAGAGGCGCGGCGGGAAGCGTTCGCCCGCGAGCTCGCCGCGATGTGGGAAAAGTCGTTTGCCCGTGAAGCGGCGCTTGGGCTTGTGGATCTTGATCGTTCCCGCTCCCTCCTGGAGCAGGCGAAAGAAGCGAAACAACGGTACGAAGCAGTGTTAAAAGAGACGCGTTCCTCGCTTCTGGCGCGGCTGAACACCGTCTTTTTCCAAGAGTCGTCCAACTTGACCGAATACCGGGCGTCCTTCGAGCCGCTGGAAGAACAAACGAAGCCCGAATGGACCGCCGCTGCCCCAGACGATGAGATGGCCATGAAAGCCGCGGACTGGCGGGAGAAACAAGAACGGCACGTCATTTACCTCGACTACAAAGGCGAGCGCGCCACGCCGTTTGCGGTGCTGGCGGAAGTGGAGCGCGACATCGTCTTGCAGCACGAGTATATGAAAGAACAAGACCGCGAGCTGTATGAGGACGTCATCTTAAAATCAGTCGGCCGCATTTTGCGCAGCCGCATTCAGCGCGCCGAACGGTGGGTGAATGATATGAATAAACTGATGGGCGGCCTCGACACATCATCAGGGCTTGTGCTGTCCATTCAATGGAAGCCGAAAACGGCGGAGACGGAAGCGGAGCTCGATACGAAAGAATTGGTGCGCCTGTTGCGGCTCGATCCGCGGCTGCTTAGAGAGGAAGATTTACAGCGAGTGACGAACCATTTCCGCTCGAAAATCGCCCGCGCCCGCGAATTGCTTGAAGAGCGCGGCCAAGGCAGCACGCTCCATCAAATCATTAAAGAAGTGCTCGACTATCGGAAATGGTTTTCCTTCACTTTGTACTATGAAAAAACAAACGAGCCGAAACGCGAGCTGACGAACCACCGCTTTTACCAATTCAGCGGTGGGGAAAAGGCGATGGCGATGTACATTCCGCTTTTCGCCGCGGCGTATTCGCGCTACCAAGAAGCGGGCGATGATGCCCCGTACATCATTTCGCTCGACGAGGCGTTCGCCGGCGTCGATGAAAACAACATCCGCAACCTGTTCGGACTTGTCGAACAGCTCGGCTTTAACTACATCATGAACTCGCAGGCGCTTTGGGGCGACTACGACACCGTGCCCGCGTTGTCCATTTGCGAACTCGTCCGCCCGCGCAATGCGTCGTTTGTCACCGTCATTCATTACCGTTGGAACGGCCGCGTCAAACAGCTCATGGTCAATGATAAAGAATGGGAGACGATCGAGACGTGAGCACGGCCAAGGAGGCGGCTGCCTTTTTCCGCTCTGAACCGGGCTTCCGCCGTCTGTTTATCGAGATGAAGCACAAGTACGAGTCGCTCGGCCGCGTCGGCGGCGCGGTGTCTTTAGAGGCGTTCACCGATGAAGAGCGGGAGGCGGTGGCCGCCTTTTTCGGCAAAGACGTCTCCCGCGTCTCCCTTATCGCGTTTGAAAAACAGCTCGGACAGACGAGGTTTGCGGGCGTTGGGCTTGTCGAGCTGCTTGAACAGTACTTCGGCGCCCCGCTTGTCTCAAACAAAGAACGGCGCCAGGCGGAGGAAGAGGAACGGGATCGTTTTTTTGCGCGTCTGACCGAGGAGCATCATTGGGTTGAGTCGGTCCGCCCTCAGCGCTTCGTCCAAACGGCGTACGAAACCGACCGCCGCAGCCTGGAGGAGGCCATCCGCCTTGTCAGCGCGGCTCTCGGCCGCCTCCCGCTCCCGTCATACATGCGCCTCCCGCTCTTTGCCCAGCAAGTGGCGGGCGACCCGCATGCGTTCGAT
This sequence comes from Geobacillus sp. CCR, assembly GCF_052906625.1. Taxonomy (NCBI): domain Bacteria; kingdom Bacillati; phylum Bacillota; class Bacilli; order Caryophanales; family Anoxybacillaceae; genus Geobacillus; species Geobacillus sp. CCR. The sequence goes on from NZ_JBREBQ010000034.1 coordinate 19,622, forward strand.
TTGTCCACGCTACCGGGGAGATTGTTGCTTTCGGCGTTGCAAGCGACCGTGCCCGGGGATTGGGACATGGCATCTGTAGAGAGCGTCAACGAGTTGCTCCAGTCCGTCGGCTTGCTCCGTGAGGATATCCTGAACTTTGTCACATGCGCCAACATTCTTGCTGAAACCAAGGACGGACCGCATCCTGTTTTCTCCGCTGCCTGGGAGGCGAACACGGCGCTGAACATGCCGCTTAGAGATGTGCTGTCGCTTGTCCGCGCCCGCCCTGCCCATGGGGGGACGGTGTACATCGTCGAAAACGCGGGCGTCTTTTCGACGCTGCTTGACACCCGCGCCCCGCTTGTCAGCACGAACGGGCAAATGAACTTGGCGACGATGAAGCTGCTCGATCTTCTCACCTCTTCAGGCGCCAAGCTGTATTACTCCGGCGACTTCGACCCAGAAGGATTGGCCATGGCAGAGCGGCTGCAGGAGCGGTATGGACAGGCCGTCACCCTTTGGCGCTTTTCCGTCGAGGATTATAGGGCCGCCAACCCTGTCGTCGACCTCACCCCCGAGCGCCTCGCCAAGCTCGCATCCGTAACGTCGACGCCGCTGCAGCCGCTGAAAGAGGAGATGGCGGAAACGAAAAAAGCGGGGTATCAAGAGGCAATTATCGGGAGGCTGACAGAGGATATCAACGGGTAGTCCATCCACGAGCCAGAGAAGGAGCCCGGAGCGATCGGGTCTCCTTCTCCAAAAGGAATTTTTGCGCATGCTCGTCCGTCTCGAGCTGGATGAAGCGAAACAGCGGCTGTTGTTCGGTTTTTTCGAGACGTATTTGCGGCTATCTGAAGAGGAGGAAGCAAAACCGCGACACGAGGTGAGCCAAATGGAAACGAAGGAAGCGAAACGTGTGATGGAGCTCATCGTCTCATACGAACAGCGGGGACTGGAAAAAGGAATCCAACAAGGAATCGAACAGGGGTTAAAGCAAGGGATGAAGCAAGGGATGAAGCAAGGGTTGAAGCAAGGACGCCAAGAAGGGATCGAGGAAGGGAAGCTCGACGTGGTGAAGAGAATGCTGGCGAAAGGATACGATGTCGACACGATCCACGAACTGACCGGACTGCCGATGGAGAAGATTGAAAGGATGAAGGGGTGAGACGGCCCTTCGCCGTCAAGCCCCACATTGTCGTCGACCCCAAATCGTGCCAAAACCCCGGGGGATCGACGACAATGTTCTTTTGCGCCAAAATCCTACAGCCAACACGGCTGAACGATATTGACAGAATATTTGAAACGTGATATTCTGAAAACAGCCAAAAGGGGAAAAGCTTGATTTTATGCGCATTGTGTGGGGTTTTTATCGTACCTATGAGGGATTGAAACCTTGCATGAGTATCGCGGGCAAGAAATTTTCGTCCGTTTTTATCGTACCTATGAGGGATTGAAACTTGGAAATAGTGATAAGGAATTCCGAGACGTTGACAGTTTTTATCGCACCTATGAGGGATTGAAACCGAAAAAAGGCAGTTTTCTGCCGTATAACAACAGCGTTTTTATCGTACCTACAAGGGATGAGACCTGTGCCGGTGTACCAAAATATTTGTGTTACCCGTGGTGCTATATAGATGCACCTTGAAAAGTTAACTTCTGGATTACACTGCACACCCTAGGCGTTGTAGCACTTCCTTAGGGCGTTCGTGGATGTAGTCCACAAACCGGGCAATGGCTTGGGCGATATCGTTTTGATCTTTGTGAAACACATTGGCAATGACAGTGTCTTTCAGCCATTTCCACAAGCGTTCGATCGGGTTCAGTTGCGGAGAATACGGAGGAAGGTAAATGAAGTGAAAACTCCGTCCTTCTTCCCGCAAAAACTCTCTCACCGTTTTGGCATGATGAATTCGGGCGTTATCCAGCACCAAGACGATGAGACGATCCGGGTAACGCTCTTTGAGAACCCGCAGGAAATCCAAAAACGTTGTCGCATTGGCCGCTCCTGCTTGATAAAGAACTGTTTCGCCATCATGGACGTTAACGGCGTCAAACAGCGATACGTGAGCATGATGGCCGAACGTCGGCACTTGCTTTTGACGGCCAACCTCTGACCATGTCGTACGCAACACATGATACGATCGGATATGCGTTTCATCGATGTACAACAGGACGGAATCTGGATCGATTAAGTTTTTTTTATTAGATCCATTTGTTTTTCGAAGTGTTTTTGCCGATCCGGATCTCCTTTCGCCAACGTGTAAGTCGGCCGGGTCCACGAAAGCCCTTTTCGATGCAAGAGTTTTCGCAAGGCTTCGCGGGACATGGAGATGCCATAATGGTGGTGTACATAGGATTGAAGGATCTTCGTATTCCACGCCGAAGCGATGTCCCAGCCCAGCTCCGCGGGTGTCGTGGTCAACACAAGGTGTTTGATCTCTTCCTGCTGTTCTTCGGTGAGAAACGGCTCTCGCCCAGGGGCAAAATCCCGATGAAGCAGGAGTTCCAGGCCCCCTTCGTTAAACAGCGACACATAATGGGAAACGGTTTGGCGGCACACGTTGACCATGGAGGCCACGTCTTTGCCCAAATAGCCTTCCATGACCAGGCGGACGGCCATCACACGTTGGCGAAGAAGGGTGTTTTTGATTTTCCGTTCCTGTTTGCGAAGTGTCCGAGGTGTCCATCCGTGATCGTTGGTGATTTTGAGACGTTTCATGCAGAATTCCGCTCCTTTCCCATGCTTTTCCTTAGGAGCAGTATAACCAGAGTGGGCACCGCTTATGCGAAGGTTAACTTTTCAATGAGCATGTATATAGAATTATGTAAAAATTAATAAATGTTAATATAAAAAATAAGATTTTGCTTATTTTCGAAAATGGTTAGGAGTTGTAAAAATGGACTATCGTTTTCATCCATTGGGTGATAACGCAGTAATAATTGAACTGGGCGAAGATATTAATTTAGAGACTCATCAAAAGGTAAACATGGTTACAACCTTGTTTGATGAACAGCCATTCGAGTGGATGATCGAATATGTTCCTGCATTTACAACAGTAACTGTGTTTTATGATCCGTTAAAGATTTCGGATTTTAGCTCTTATACACTCCCGTATGATTACGTTTGCGGGCAATTAAAACCCTTATTGGAATCGCTTAAGATCGGTGAATTTTCATCTGAAAGGATCGTGGAGATTCCGGTTTGTTACGGAGGAGAGCTAGGTCCTGATTTGGAATATGTTGCGGAATATAATGGCCTCACGCCTGAAGAAGTCATTCATATCCATTCCAGCGGTGATTATTTAGTGTATATGATCGGATTTGCCCCTGGATTTCCATACATAGGAGGCATGTCGGAGAAAATTGCCACACCGCGAAGAGAATCTCCGCGATTAAAAATTCCTGCGGGTTCTGTTGGCATTGCTGGTAAACAGACCGGTATTTATCCGATCGAAACGCCAGGGGGATGGCAGCTTATTGGCCGAACACCGTTAAAGCTGTTTCGTCCTGATGACGAATCCCCTAGCTTATTAAAGGCGGGGGATAAAATCCGATTTATACCCATCACTACAGAAGAATACGAACAATGGAAGGAGGACGACAGTGATAAAAATCATTAAGCCGGGCCTCCTTACGACCATTCAGGATTTAGGAAGATACGGTTTTCAAAAATTTGGAGTGATTGTAAGCGGGGTAATGGACTCACTTTCACACAGAATTGCAAATCTATTAGTGGGTAACGAAGAAAATGCCCCTACTTTAGAAATAACGATGGTTGGTCCTGTTATTGAATTTGAAAGGGATATACTAATATCCATTTGCGGGGGAGATTTATCACCTTCTATTGATGGAAAATTTGTTCCGTTATGGCGGCCGGTTTTTGTAAAGAAAGGTAGTCAGCTTCGTTTTGGACAATGTAAAGCAGGCTGCCGAAGCTATCTAGCTGTTGCGGGAGGATTCGATGTTCCGCGTGTAATGGGGAGTGCATCCACCTACCTTAGAGCGGGCATCGGCGGATTTAAAGGACGTCCATTACAAGCCGGGGACGAATTAAAATTATCTCCCCCTAATAATCGATCTATCCGAATGATCCATGATTTTTCTTCAAAACTAGGAGATCGAAAGTTTGTAGGGACGAAATGGTCGGTATCTGCTGAATTTATTCCCATTTCTAATAAAATCCCTTCCATTCGGGTAATAAAAGGGAGACAATACCATTTATTTTCAAAAGAAAGTCAAAAAAGTTTTTTTCGTGAACCATTTGAAATTACAACCCAATCCGACCGGATGGGATATCGTTTGAAAGGCCCCATTTTGTCGTTAACATCCGCGGAAGAAATGATTTCGGAAGCCGTAAATTTTGGTACCATTCAGGTTCCGCCTGATGGAAATCCGATTGTGCTTCTAGCTGACCGGCAAACGACAGGCGGTTATCCGAAAATCGGACAAGTTGCCACCGTGGATTTACCATACATCGCCCAATTAAAACCGGGTGACAAAATAAAGTTTGTTGAAGTTTCTCATGAAGAAGCACAAAGACTTTATTTAGAAAGAGAAAGAGAGATCCAACAACTGAAACGAGCATTATCAATAAAATGGAAAGGAGAAATGTAACATGCATGTTGTCGATTTGAACTGTGATATGGGAGAGAGCTTTGGTGCTTATAAAATGGGGAGAGACGAAGAAATTTTAGATTATGTTACATCAGCCAATATCGCTTGTGGTTTCCATGCGGGCGATCCGTCAACGATGAGGAAAACAGTCCGTTTAGCCCTTGAAAAAAACGTCGGAATTGGCGCTCATCCCGGATTTCAAGATTTAGTGGGATTTGGTAGAAGAAACATCGATATTACTCCTCAGGAAGCTTACGAGATTGTTGTTTATCAAATTGGCGCCTTATATGCATTTGTAAAATCTGAAGGTGGAAAGCTTCAGCATGTAAAGCCGCATGGAGCATTATATAATATTGCCGCTAAAAACGCTGCGATTGCTCAAGCCATTGCAGAAGCGGTTTATAAAGTAGATCCGGAATTAATCTTGTTAGGACTAGCGGGTGGAGAGCTTGTCAAAGCGGGAAAAAAAATCGGTCTTAAAACCGCTAGTGAAGTGTTCTCTGACCGCACTTACCAAGAGGATGGGTCCTTAACATCAAGACGGGAAGCGAATGCTCTCATCAAAGACCATGACGTAGCTTGCCAGCAAGTTATTCGTATGGTAAAAGAAGGGAAAGTTACATCTCTTCAAGGGAAAGATGTATCGATTCAAGCTGATACGATCTGCATACACGGAGATGGGGAACATGCATTAGACTTTGCAAAATACATACGTAAAGCGTTGAAGGAAGCCAATATTACAGTTACAAAACTTGGTGATTTTCTAAAATAAAGATTCATAGGTTCTTAGGGGGATAGAAAATGCAGCAAAAAAAGAATATAAGTGTACTTTTAGGTGCGGCGTTTTTGATGGCTACTTCGGCCATCGGTCCTGGATTTTTGACACAAACGACGCACTTCACACAAGCGCTTGCAGCAAGCTTCGGATTTGTTATTTTAATGTCCATAATTATTGATATTGGAGCACAAATGAACATTTGGCGCATTATGGCGGTCGCAGAAAAAAGAGCTCAAGATATTGCCAACGAAGTATTGCCGGGATTGGGATATTTTCTTGCTGCACTTATTGTAGCCGGCGGTCTTGCATTTAACATTGGAAACATTGCTGGTGCTGGATTAGGGATCAATGTATTATTCGGGCTTTCACCTGAAATGGGGGCATTATTGAGCGGGATCGTCGCGATCGCTATTTTTATCGTACGGGAAGCTGGAAAAATGATGGACCGCTTCGCTCAATTGATGGGTTTTGTCATGATTGCTCTAACGTTATATGTGATGTTTACAGCTAAGCCCCCTATCGGAGAAGCAGTGGTAAAAACCTTTGTTCCAGATACGATCGATGTTCTTGCTATTGTTACACTTGTTGGCGGAACGGTTGGAGGATATATTACGTTTGCGGGCGGGCACCGCTTATTAGATGCTGGAATAAAAGGAAAGGAAGCACTTCCTGAGGTGACCCGTAGTTCGATTTCAGGAATCGGTATTGCATCTATCATGCGAATTTTCTTATTTTTGGCATCTTTAGGTATTGTCGCGCAAGGGTTAACCCTTGATCCTTCTAACCCTCCGGCATCCGTATTTAAATTAGCTGCAGGCAATATTGGTTACAAAATATTCGGAGTGGTTATGTGGGCAGCAGCCATTACTTCCGTTGTAGGCGCCGCGTATACATCGGTCTCATTTATTCGTACATTTCATCCAATTTTGGAAAAGTACCACAAGCGGATTATTATCGGATTCATTGCCATTTCAACGTTAGTTTTCGTTTTAGTCGGAAGACCAGTAAAAATCTTAATTTTAGTAGGCTCATTAAACGGTCTGATCTTACCAATTTCTTTAGGCGTGATGTTAGTGGCGGCATACAGAACAAAAATTGTCGGAGATTACAAACATCCATTATGGATGACCATTTTTGGCGTTATTATTGTGATCGCTATGGCTTATATGGGTGTTTACTCTTTAATTGATGGTATACCAAAACTATTTGAATAAGAATAGAGGGGGATCATGATGCCTTCTGTTGCGACAATGAGTCCTGCGGAGGCTCGGGAAATGATACGAAATAATGAGTGGATGAAACCAACAGCGGGTGTAGCCAATGGCTACACTCAAGCTAATTTAGTAGTTTTGCCAAAAGAATTGGCGTTTGAATTTCTTTTATTTTGCCAACGCAATCCTAAACCGTGTCCTGTATTAGATGTGACTGAACCTGGATCATGGGTTCCTACTTTAGTGGCACCGGAAGCTGATTTGCGCGTGGATCTTCCAAAGTACCGAATTTACCGAAATGGTGAATTAACAGAAGAAAGAACAGATATTCTCGATCTTTGGAATGAAAGTATGGTCGGGTTTCTAATAGGATGCAGTTTTACGTTTGAGTATGCTTTGATCAATAACGGCATTCCCGTCCGCCATATTGAAGAAAATCGCAATGTTCCGATGTATAAAACTAATATTCCATGCGTAAAAGCAGGACGGTTTGAAGGGCCAATGGTTGTCAGTATGCGCCCTATTCCAGAGAAAGATGTCGTAAGGGCGGTCCAAGTGACAAGCCGTTTCCCTTCTGTTCACGGAGCCCCTATTCACATAGGCAATCCGGATCGTATTGGAATTAAGGATATTCATAAGCCTGATTTCGGTGATCCTGTGACGATACGGGAAGGAGAAATTCCTGTGTTTTGGGCTTGCGGAGTTACTCCTCAAGCGGTCGCGATGCTAGTGAAGCCGGAGATCATGATTACCCATGCTCCAGGACATATGTTTATTACCGATTTACGTGATGAACAGTTTGGAGTTTTATAACATGAAATTGACATTTTCGTCAATTCAATGGTTCATTTTCATTTTAGCAGGGAGTGTGGTCGCCCCGTTAGCCATCGGTGAGGCTTTCGGGCTTTCTCTAAGGGAAATAGCGGGTTTTGTACAAAGAACTTTTTTCGTCATCGGTTTTGTTTCGATCATTCAAAGTGTTTTTGGCCACCGAATGCCTATTGCGGAAGGCCCTGCTGTTTTATGGTGGGGAGTTTTCCTCGTTTTTTTAGGTTTAAATGGAACAAATGATGGAACTGATGATGTTTTACAAAGTATTGAGCTTGGTCTTACGATCAGCGGCCTCTTGTTCATTTTGTTAAGTGTTTTCAACATCATTCAATATGTTAAAAATCTTTTTACTCCTATCGTCACTGGCACTTATTTTATTTTATTAGTAGCCCAAATCAGCGGCTCATTTGTCAAAGGGATATTAGGGGTTGACTACAAGGGACCTGGAATAGATTGGAGAGTATCTGTTACTGCCATATTTACGGCGGTCATCACCATTCTTTTTTCTAAAAGCCGCTTAAAATGGGTCAGTAGCTATTCTGTATTATTTGGAATGTTAATTGGATGGGGACTGTTTTCCTTATTCAAGCTGACGGAACCGCATGAATTTGAATTGGATAAATGGATTCAAATCCCAAAAGTACTTGCGTGGGGAATGCCGAAAGCAGATTCGGGGGTTATTGTGACTTCGATATTTGTGACTTTATTATTACCCGTGGTGCTAGTTGAGCGTCAGCGCTCAACTAGCCCTAGTGTGACCAGGGAATACGCCAACAAGATGCCATCGAGTGCCACTTCAACTCCGATCATGGAATTTGCTCGGATCCCTGTGATCCGGTATTGGTCAACCAGAACCGAGAACACCGTCTCGATCACTTTGCGTTTTTGTTGGATCCATTTCTCCTATGCTTCGGACCAGCAATGTTTCTGGTTTTTTCGAGACGGAGTCCAAAGCGCCATTTGGTATTCTTCGTACAGCCTTTTTTGCAAGTCACGGCTAATGAATCCTTTGTCCCCAAAGTTTAGGGATGAGGAATTTGGGTCATCACGCTTTCGGCTGCGATTCGATCGTGGCAAGATGCTTCCGTTACCACATAGCCCATGGGCAACCCTTGATCGGTCACTTGAAGGTGCAGCTTCAACCCATAGTACCATTGCTGTTTGGAAGCGCAATACCCGATGTCGGCGATCTCTTGAAATCGTTTGACGCGATGCATTCTTGCGGTATGGCACAACGGGAGCGGCAAGCTGTCGACCGACGGCATAGCATGATGTTGGCCGCGTTTTGCTCACGATGGCGATCCATTTGATAGCGAAGCCAAGCGCCCGGCAGCGCGGTTATACCGGGAACGTTCGAGAAACGAGCCGTTTGTGAACAAATTTCCCGTGACAAAACGATGCCATGCCCGTTCGGAAGTAAAACCGAGCAACTTTCCTAAAACTCACATTTCGCACCCTAACAAGGTCAAAACAAAGGATTTTTTATTTAGTTTTTCAGAATAACTTTTTGACCAACACAACGAGCGATGGCAATCCTTTTTTTACCATCGCTGGTCGTTCCGTATC